>JBAXWO010000305.1:0-3877 GCA_037128375.1 bacterium | reverse complement strand
ATACATCACCGATGTCCTGTGGCCTGACTTCCGCGAGGAAAGCCTGGTCCAGGCCGTCGAGGAGTATGGACACCGTCAGCGCCGGTTCGGACTGCTCAAGTAACTCAGGGTGAATGGGATCCAGGTATGACGCCTCTAATACGAAGAGTGATCAGTGCGGCTGTACTGCTGGGGAGCGTCTTTCTGATTCTCTTTAAACTGCCCTCGATCTTCGGCGTGGCCGTGATTCTGGGACTGGGCACAGTCAGCCTGCTGGAGTTCTATGGAATCCTCCGGAATGCCGGTATTCCCGCCTTTCGCAACCTGGGCATAGCATCGGGGCTGGCTCTCATCTTTTCAGGTTACCTCTCCCTTAATATCGGGTTGATCCTGCCGCATCCGGACTCAGAGGGCTGGCGCGATCTTCCGGTCATGGTCATGACCGTTCTCGTCTTCGCCATCTGCGTGCGGCAATTCCCGCAGAAGGACAATCCTCAGCCTTTACCCACCATTGCCTGCACGTTGTTTGGACTGATCTACGTTCCCTTTCTCCTGATGTTTCTCCTCGGGCTGGCCTTCCGGTGGACCCCCACGCCCTGGACGAGCCCGCTGAGTTCAACGGCCGTTCGACTGCTGCTGTATCTGATCGTGGTGGTCAAGGCCTCCGACGTCGGCGCGTATTTCGTTGGTAACGCCATCGGTCGCCACAAGCTATTTCCCCGCATTTCCCCGGGAAAGACGTGGGAAGGGCTCGCGGGCGGACTGGTGACGGGCGTTCTCGCCAGCCTGGCATTCTTCTGCCTTCTGCGCGGTGAAATCACGGGGCCCAGCCCGGCCCTGTTCGGGTGCCTATCCCTGGATATGGCTGACGCGTGGATTCTGGGCGTCCTCCTTGCCGCGATCGGCGTAATCGGTGATCTGGTCGAGTCGCTCCTTAAGCGCTCAGCCGGGCTGAAGGACTCGGGTCACCTTCTTCCCGGCATGGGCGGAATTCTGGATGTCCTGGATAGCCTTCTTTTTGCCGGGCCAACCCTCTATTTCTATCTGCGTTGGTGCGCACAGGTGGTATAAGGAAGTATGAAAAAGCGGATAGTCATTCTGGGCAGCACCGGATCCATAGGCGAAAACGCCTTGCGTGTGGCAGCGGCGCTTCCGGCGCATCTTGAGGTTGTGGGACTCGCCTCGCGCAAGAACTACAAACGACTTCTGGAGCAGGCGCAGGAATTCAACGTCAAGCACCTGGCGCTGGCCGATGCGGGAGCGGCGGAGGCCTGTTCCCGTGCCGCCCCGCGCGGCATCACCGTCCTGGCCGGGGACGCAGGCGTGGAACAACTGGCTGCCATGGAAAAAGTCAAGACGGTCGTCTGTGCCCTGGTGGGGATGGCCGGACTGAAGTCCGTCATGGCGGCCCTGCAACAGGGCACGGATGTTGCCCTCGCCACCAAGGAAGTCCTGGTGGCGGCGGGCAAGCGGGTCATGGAGTGCGCCGCCCGAAACCATGCGCGTATCCTACCCGTGGACAGTGAACACAGCGCCATCTTTCAGTGCCTGGAGGGCCGTCCCGCCGACTCCGTCAGGCGCCTGATCCTCACGGCCTCCGGCGGCCCTTTTGCCACCCGGGACGATGTGGACTTCGACCGCGTCACGGTTGCCGACGCCCTCCGGCATCCGCGCTGGAACATGGGGCGAAAGGTCACGGTGGATTCGGCGACCCTGATGAACAAAGGCTTGGAAATCATGGAGGCGCACTGGCTGTTCGGCGTGCCGTATGACAGGATCGACGTGGTGATTCATCCCGAGAGCATCGTCCACTCCATGGTTGAGTTTGTGGATGGCAGTGTCCTGGCCCAGATGAGTCCACCCGACATGCGTTTTGCCATCCAATATGCCCTCACCTGGCCCGATCGCCTGGATGGCGGACTGCCCCCGTTGGATATGGCCAAGCTGGGAGCGCTTCATTTCGCGAGCCCCAACCTACTCCGATTCCCCGGCCTTGGTCTGGCCCGCAAGGCAGCGGTCACCGGCGGAACCATGCCGGCAGTGCTCAATGCCGCTAATGAGGTGGCCGTTCAGAATTTTCTCGAGGACAAAATCAGTTTCGCCGGTATATGGCACACGGTCGAATCTGTCATGAACCGGCACCACAGCATCGCCGAACCCACACTGGAGCAGATCGCTCATGCCGATCAATGGAGCCGCCAGGAAGCCGAACGATTTTGCCAGACCACCCCACCTATCGCCCGCAAATAAACATCAGCCCCGGCTGCTGCGGCGGCCCGGAAAAGGATAGTCCGCTATATGCTCACAACACTTATCACCGTGGCCATTGTCGCCCTGCTCTTCGGGCTCACCATCTTTGTTCACGAGTTTGGCCATTTTCTGGCCGCCCGGCTGTGCGGACTGGTCATCGAAACCTTTTCCATCGGGTTCGGACCCGCTATCTGGAAACGCAAACACAACGGGATCGTCTATAAGATCGGATGCATTCCCTTCGGCGGTTATGTCGCCCTTCCCCAACTCGACCCCTCAGGCATGAGCCTCGTCCAAGGCTCGCCCGACACCCAAACGACAGAGGATAGCGCGACCGCTCCCGACACCCCGTTTGTGGCCGCTCCTCCCCTGCCCGCCATCGCTCCCTGGAAGCGGATCGTGGTCTCCCTCGCCGGCGCCGCCGGCAATGTGTTGCTGGCTATCGTGCTCGCCTGGGCCGTCTACCTCATCGGCAAGCCGGCCACACCCTCGGAGGAAAACGCCATGGTCGGCTATGTGGCCGAGAACAGCGGCGCCTACGCTGGCGGCCTGCGGATCGGCGACGAGGTCTTGACGGTCAACAAACGGCCGGTTGGAAATTGGATGGACTTCCTCATGGCTTGTTCGATGCACGAAACCGTCCAGATCGAAGTGCGGCGCGGCACGGAGCTTGTCTTGCTGACCATTCCGGGCGAGAAATCCCTATACGAAATGGACGGCAAAAGCCTCTGTATGGTCCTGCTGGCCGAACCGGGCCTCAGCGCCGACAAGGCGGGACTGACCTCCGGCGATATCATCGTCGCCTTCGATGGCCGGAACATCATCAGCCGCGCCCAGCTTATCGCTTTGGTCGGCGCACGGGCCGGTCAAACCCTGCCCATCACCTTCAAACGCAACGGCGAATTACTGACGTCGATGGTCACGCCGGCGCTGGACCAGGGTTCCGGACAGGTTCGGATCGGCATTCAGTTTAATGTGACCGATGTCGACTTCAACCATATCGTGCACCCCGGCCCATGGCAACAGATCCGGTCCCATGCCAGCGCCATTTTCCGCACCCTGTCGGCGTTGACCACCCCGGGGCAGGCAGGGGTTACGTCACGACAGGTCGGCGGGCCGCTGGCCATCCTCATCAGCTACTACTATATCGTTCGAGCCAGTCTGATGGTGGCGGTCTTTTTCACCGCCTTCCTGAATATCAACCTGGCGATCTTCAATGTCCTGCCGATCCCCATTCTCGATGGAGGGCATGTGATGTTCGCCCTCTGGGAGGCCATTTTCCGGCGCCCGGTCCACCCGCGGGTGGTCGTTGTCATCACCAATATATTCGCCGTTCTTCTGATCGGCGTGTTCGTCCTGCTCACAGGGCGTGACTTCCTCCGGTTCACACCTCTCGGGCGCTATGTCAACAAGTGGATGGAGTCCCGCCATCCGCCGGCCGTGGAAGCACCCGTTACGCCCGGCGTCCCGGCTCCAGCCGCAGCCACACCCGAGCCCTAACCCCATGCAGACCGCGTTTTCCATCACCAGGCGCCCCACCCGCCAGATTCAGCTCGGGTCGCTGGCGATCGGCGGGGCGGCGCCTATCAGCGTCCAAACGATGACGAAAACCGACACGCGGGATGTTGCCGCCACCGTCGCGCAGATC
>JBAXWO010000304.1:0-3882 GCA_037128375.1 bacterium | reverse complement strand
AATGACTCCAGAACGGGTTGCGGGAATTTCAGATGCGGTACTCCGCAGCTTAAATGCCCGCAACATTGGAGGGTCTCTATCTTCAGTTTTCTCCGCGCCTCGGCGCCTCCAGCGGAGCGGGTGGTGAATCCCCTCGCGCTACAGGTTGCGGTTACGCCAGTCAAATGGATACCCCAGAAAATCTATTCCTCATCGCACATCGCACAACTCACATCATGCATCTGAACCCTTCTCCGGTACTCCAGGGAGATGCTGGCGTTCAACGGACTGGATAAACCGATTCAACTTGGCACCGACCGTATCTGCGTCACACCTTAACTGTCTCGCTTGTTCCGCGACCGCTTCGTGAAGGGTTTCGATATACTCCAACCACTCAATGCTCTCCTCAAGCGACGCGTGTGCAAAGATCAGATAGCGAATGTATTCGGCCTTGTAACGACGTCGCCCGTATCCCTCAACAATGTTGGCCGAGACAGACTTGGATGCACGTCGAAGCTGGCTTCCCGTCTCATAAAGCTCATACTTCGGCAGGATCATGGACATCTTGTGACAAGCCACACCCAACGCATGCGCCAGACGGTAGACATCGAGGTCACGATAACTGCTCATCTGTCTCCCTCACGCCGCACATCCCAAGCCGCACATCCCAAACCATCTTCATCCCTATTTCAACAACAGTTTTACAATCGGGTTGTTCCAAGTCTTGTTCACCTTGTCCTGGAAGTCCCTTAACCGCTTTACTCTGGTCTTCAGGAATTGGGCGCCTTGACCTGATTCTGGATTCTGGGTTCTGGATTCTGGATTCACTCCCGCATTCAGTTCTTTCTCCGCCGCATCCAGGGACTGGGCGAGGGAGGCGAGGCGCTTGCCCATGAGATCGCTCATGATATTGCGCACGATGCTGCCAAAATAATCGTTTGCGGTATAGTAGTCCTTGCGGTCGCCTTTGACCCAGATTCGCTGCACGGCTCCCCATTGTTCCAACTGGCGCACGCCCATGCTGGCGCTGCCTTTGCTGATGCCCAGCGCCTCCTTCATGTCATCCAACGTACGGGGCGGCTCGCTGAAATAGAGATAGGCATAGATCTGGCCGATGACCCGGCCTACCCCGAGGGTCTGGGTGGTATTCCCCGCGTCTTCGATGAAACGACGTATGATGGGATCGTCGGAAGGGGACATGGGAAAGGTGGTTGCTCAGTTGTCGGGTTGTTGAGTTGCTTGTTTTGAATTAATTGCTAACTTGTTAGTCTGCTAAGTGGGCCGCTTGCTGGCTTCCCTTGGCAACTGAACAACTCAACACCCAACAACTGAACAATGGACCCTACATGAAGACATTCGAGGAACTGGCTTGCTACATGGAAGCGCGAAAATTGCGACAAATGGTTTCGGCCTTCTGTCGCACCCTGCCAGGAGAAGAGAGGTTCAGACTGAAGGATCAATTGGTTCGATCATCACGGTCGGTGACTGCTAACATTAGCGAGGGATACGGGAGACATCACCATCAGGAAAACGTCCAGTTTTGCCGACAGGCCCGTGGGTCACTCACAGAAACTCTGGATCATTTGATTGTTGCTCTGGATGAAGACTACTTGTGTCAGGAATCCTTCCGGTCATTGCGCGCTCAACTTGAGCAGACATGGAAGGTTTTAAATGGCTACATCGCCTACCTGACCCGATGCGCAGTTTCGGGCGTACCAGAGGTCGGTTGCTGAGTTGTCATGTTGTTGGGTTCTTGGATTGCTGGCTTGTGGGAGAAGAAGTGATCCTTTGCGCCCCTAACAACTGAGCAACCCGACAACCCTATAACTGCGCGCTAGCGCTCAACCCACGCTCCCGCCCCGTCCCTTATGCGGACACAATCGGAACGTTCAGTCTGTTCTGAATGATACGAGAAGCTGACCGTGCGTGCAAGCGGAAACTCCATCCTAATTTCCACCCCCATGACGGAAGCGCTTTTTTTATTTTTACGCTTGCATTCCTCTTTGCGAGTAACTAAATAGGCTTCTTTATTATTCACCAACAAAGGATGTCCATGAAACTAGCTAATACAAGCCTGCAGCGCTCCGCAAGTACCAGGAATGACAAGGCACTCGTCAACCGCTGCACCAAGATCCAAGGGTCCTGCACGACCCTGCATAACGAACTGGATGACAGGCTTGCCCGCCATGGTCTTCAGACGGCTGAATTCAACGCGCTTTCCAAGCGTCTTGAAAGGATGGACCGCACCGCTTCAATGGTCCTCAAGATGTTGCGGTGATGGTCCGGCGCCAGTCCGGCCCCTACCCCATGTCCCGTTCAAGCCCGAAAATCACAATGCGCAAGGTGTGAAGCATGATGCGGAAGTCCAGGCCAATGGCGAGGTTCTGGAGGTAGTAGAAATCGTATTCCAATTTCGCCCGGGCATCTTCCACCGTCGCCCCGTACGGATACCGGATCTGGGCCCACCCGGTCAGTCCGGGCAGAATGTTCTCCCGTTCACGATAGAACGGGATATCTTTCTCGAGCCTGTCAACCATTTCAGGCCGTTCAGGACGGGGCCCCACCAGGCTCATGTCATTCTCCAGCACATTGAGCAACTGGGGAAGTTCATCCAACCGGTAAGCGCGCAGGAATCGCCCGATAGCGGTCACCCGCGGGTCACGGCGCGACGCCCAGACGGCTCCGTCACTTTCCGCCTGCGGAACCATGGTGCGAAACTTATAGATGTGAAAAATCTTTCCAAAGCGGCCGACCCGTTCCTGAAAGTAGAATACCGGATTGCGCGGGGAACTCAGCTTGATCGCCAGGGCGATGATTAATCCCAGCATCAGTGCCAGAGGGGCGACACACAGAACCAAGATCACATCCATCAGCCGCTTGAAACGCAGGGTCATCGGCGAGACAAAGCCCTGACTGGCCTGCATCAGCCACCGCTCATCCGCCAATTGCAAGGGAACCCTGCCCGTGTAAACCTCGGCCGCATTCAGGGGCGTAAGCACCGATATCCCCTCAAAACGCAGTCTCCGCAATTGAGGATAGACCCCGGTCAACTCCTTCTCGTGATCCACCGCCACCAGCACCACATCCGCCCCAAACGACTTGATGGCCGACGCCACGTGCGCCGGACCGCAGCGGAATACCGCCACCCCGTCGCCCTGAGCCCCGGTGATACCCGGGACGGACACGGACTCCTCAATCTGGATCATCGCCATGACCCTGTGGACCGGCCTGAGATAGGGATTCTCGACCATCGCGCTAGCCTGCCGGGCGTTCGCACCTGCACCCAGAATCACCGCCCTGTAGGCAAAAGAATCTTTCCTGAACAGATAGCGAAACAGGACCAACCGAACCGACAGCCACAGCACCGAATAGCCGGCGAGAGAGAACCCGAAGACGCCGCGCCCCAGGACGGCACCAAACCAGGCATAGGAGGTAATACCCACCACCAGTGTGGCGGTCACGAGTGAAAACACCCAATCCACCACCATATTGAACCGCGACATCCGGAGTTCAAGGCCATAGGCGCCGGTGACGTAATTGGAGACAATGATCGCCAGGGCTAGGTAAACCCAGCCGGACACATTCCCAAGGATGTACGTATCCAGCGCCTCAGACCCCAGTCGAAACGTCACCCCAAACGCAAATCCGACACCCAGACAAAGGGCGTCCAGCAAGGCCATCCAGAGGATTTGGCTCTGCAAATAACTGCGATTCGAAGACATTGGCGAACCTAAGTCAGTATTCAGGAGTCAGGAGTCAGAATGAAAATACTGTTACCCTTGAGACATGAACGTGTGACGGATCCATCGCGAGACTGAGTGCCGAGCCGTCGAAAAGACATTGGGGGACACCCTCCGCCCATGCTCATCGTACAAGTCGTAGTTATACCCGTAGCGATAGGCA
>JBAXWO010000303.1:0-3884 GCA_037128375.1 bacterium | reverse complement strand
GGACTGATTCACGAAATGAACGGCGATACCGAGGAAGCTATTGCCGCCTTCGAGGTGCTCCTCAATCGCTACCCCGGCAGCGCCTGGGCAAGCGACGCCTGCTACCATCAAGCCTGTGGCTTGGAAAAGCTGTCGGCTGAGCGACCCAACGACGAGAGCGCAATCAACGCGGCACGATCGGCGCTGGTGGAGTTTATTCGAACGTACCCGGACAACGGAGGGGTTCCGGATGCCCGTTTGCGCCTCGACCGGCTGAACGCGCGCCGTGAGCGCATGGCGTTCGAACGGGCAAGATTCTATGATCGCCTGTCCCGCCGTCAGGAAGCGGCACTCCAGGCCTATGAGGATTTTGTAAAGCGATTCCCCTCATCGGAGTCCGTCCCCGAGGCACGGGAACGGATCGAGGCACTTAAGCCACTCGTAAAGGATACCCCGAAACCATGAAAACAAGGTTCTTCACCAGACTCGCCGGCCTGATGGCGGGAATCGGACTGCTATTCAACACCTCCGGGTGTATTGGATACAAACTCGGCAGCAACCTTCCGCCAGGAATTCGATCCATCGCCATCCCCGTTTTCATCAATCAAACCGGGCAACCGGCCCTCGAGACACTCACCACCGGCGCGGCCATCGCCGAGTTCCAAAAAGATGGGTCACTCAAGGTTGCCCCGCACGAACAGGCCGACAGTATGCTGGAAGTCACATTGACCCATTATGCCTTGACCCCTCTGCGCTATCGTGAGAACCGGACCACCACAGCCCAGGAGTATCGCCTGACGATCAGGGCGAATGTGATTTTGCGCCGGATCGCGACCAAGGAGATCCTCTCCCAAACCAGCGATGTCGAAGGTTACACCGACTTTGAATCGCTGACCGACCTGCCAAGCGCTCAACGCAATGCCCTGCCCAAGGCATCACAAGATCTGGCCCACCGCATCGTCAAAACCGTGGTGGAGTTCTGGTAAGGGAGCGCGAACCGCACGAGACGGTTTCATATAAAAAGAACCGTGACAAGGACATGCCTTATCACGGCCTTTCATACAACGGCGAAGCGTCAGCCTAACTTGGCCAACATCGCCGCGGCGCGCGACTTCCGGCGATCAGCTGAATTCTTTGTGAGAATTCCCCGTTTCGACGTCTTGTCCAGGACCGAACAGAATTGGCGGAAGGCCGTCAAGGCCTGGGCCTTGTCCTTGGATTCGATGGCCGAAACAAAAATCCGGCGCTTGGTGGCAACTGAACTTCTGGCGCTTCGATTCGCCAGGCGGCGCACTTCGGCCTGCTTGGCACGCTTGCCCGCACTCTTGATATTCGGCATAAATCTTATCCTTGCTGTTGTTGCTTGCTGACCGCAAAAAACCTCGCAATAATAGCGGCGTCGGGGGTCAAGTCAACCTGTAAATTCCATAAAATAATTACGCCTCCCTCTCCGTTGTACGGACGGAAGCGACATCGGGAAGGATAGCTCGCGTGGAAGATAGCGATGAGGATTTGCTCGATCGGTACAAAGCCGGGGACACCGGGGCGTTGGCCCTTCTGGTTGAGCGTTACCGGCGGCAACTTTTCAGCTTCATACTGCGCCTGTCGATATCACCGTCCGATGCCGACGAGGTTTTTCAGGAGGTGTGGTTGCGTGTGATTCGCAAAATCGATTCCTACCGGCGCGACAGCTTTCGAGGCTGGGTGTATAGGATTACCCATAATCTGGCGATCGACCACATCCGCCTCCGGCAAAAAACGGTCAGCCTCGACGTTCCCGGAGGCGGGCACGGCGGAATCTGGATGGAGAGCCTCCCCGGGCACGAGCGTTCACCTGCCGCCGCCCTGCGCGGTCGCGAATTGGAGGGGCGTATCCGGGCGGCCGTTGCGCAACTGCCGTTGGAACAAAGGGAGGTCTTCCTCCTGCGCATGGAGGGCGATGTCCCTTTCCATGAGATTGCCCGGGTTCAGAGGGTGTCGATCAATACCGCCCTGGCCAGGATGCATTACGCCCTGGGCAAGCTACGCACATTGTTGCATGAGGATCGGCAAAACATAGAGTCATGACTATGAGATGCACCGACTTTGAAAAATACATTCTTCTGGCCGACTCGGGCGAAATCCCCGCCAAGCGGCGCGCCCCGCTCGCCACACACCTCGCGCAGTGCCCGCATTGCAGGGCGTTCCAGTCCGACGCGCTCGCCCTGCGCACGCTGGACGGGCAGGCACGGACTGATAGCAGCCCGTCGGCTAAGGTTATGGACCGGATCATGGCTGCCGCTGAAACCCGGCACCCGGGCCGGGACATTCCGACACCCTACTTCGGCCGTCGGATGCTGGCCATGGCCGCGGGATTGTCCTTGATTCTGGGCACGTGGTACGTGGCGACCCGCACCCCTAACGCCTCGCCTACCGCCGACCTTAGCGAGGCCCGTATCGCCGCGTGTTCCTCGCTGCTGGCCGCGATGATGGAGACCGACTCCCTGGCCTGTGAAATGGAGGATGTGACGCAGACCCATGCAGACCTGCCGTCACTGGCCCGCCAGTTGCTTATCCTGCAGGATATGAGCGTCGATCCCCCTGAAGACCTGACCGATGGCGCTACACCAAACGAGGCGATCCGGCCCACAACTCTTCAATGGCGTAGTACTCACGCAACGACTGCTCAAACATGTGGATGACCACATCGAAGCAGTCCAAAACGATCCACCCGTCATCGGGCTCTCCGGAACGGCGGCAAGGCGGCTCTCCGGCCTCCTTAAGGCCCTTCGCAACGGCGCCGGACATCGCCTTGAGCTGGGGCGCCGTGGCACCGGACGCAATCACATAGTAATCCGTGATCGGCGAAAGACCTCGCACGTCGATGACAACCACGTCCGTCCCCTTCTTGGACAGTACCGCTTCACGAATTAGACGTACCAGGTCAAGTGATTCCATGTATCTCTCCAAGGCGGCAAGGCCGCAACCCACGGGAAAAGCCCGCCTATTGTCTGAATAACGAATGCTCGGTAATGTACATCTCCACGGCCGGATGTACAAGATAACGAATACTCATCCCCTCCGCGATACGATAACGAATGTCGGTTGAGGATATATTGACCAAATGCCCTACCCTGATCTGCTCGCGCAGCAACGGCGACCGGGCATCCCCCGGCATGGGATCACGCAGGTCAGGGTTGTCCAAGTCCGTCCCGGGTCGCGCCAGGGTCACAAACCGGCACAGATCGAGCAGTTGATCGATGTCTTTCCATAGGCGAAGTTCCGGGAGCGAATCCGACCCGATGATGAAAAAAATATCCGAATCCGGATGAAGTTGCTTGATTTCACGAGCCGTGTCGATCGAATAGGAGATACCCCCCCGTCGAATCTCGATATCCGAGACCTCAAACCGAAGATCGCCCTCCACAGCCGCCTCCAACATCGCCAGTCGGTGTTCCGCCGCCGCTACATCCCGTGCCGGTTTGTGTGCCGGACAGGCGCAGGGAACAAAAGTCACGGTGTTGAGATCAAACTGCTCCAAGGCATCCTGGGCCATAATGAGATGGCCCATATGGACAGGGTTAAACGTGCCCCCCAAAACACCGATCCGATCTTTTGGTTTCATACTTTCCGTGGCGGATTGAGGACTCGGCCTGTTTCCGTTCCGGGATGCCCCCGGCTCATGTCCCCTTCGGACAAAACTGCGCCATCAGGTCCGTAAAAACGTTGGGGGCCTGCCCGTGCAATATTTCGAGCATCGTCCGGCAGGCTGCCCGAATCTCCCATGAAGATGGTTGCGGGAGGGAAGTTGAAAAAGAGGAATCCGAGCAGCGCACCAATTGCGGCGGCTGCGGCGAGGGTGGGGATATAGACCCCGGATTTGAAGAGGATCGCGACCCAGACGCCCATGGCGATGAAGGCGATCC
>JBAXWO010000302.1:0-3891 GCA_037128375.1 bacterium | reverse complement strand
GCATGAAGAAGATGATCACCGGCAGAAGGATCCCGTTCACCACCTGTGAGAAGAGCATGATCGGGATCAGCATGGCCTTGCTGGCCGCCAGCGCCACGGCGGCGCCGGCAAATAAGACGACGGTATAGAGGGAGTAGTAATGCGGGGCTTCCGTGAATTTCCGGTTGACGCCACGTTCCCAGCCCATTGACTCGCAGATACTGGTCGCCGTGGAGATCGGCAAAATCGCCGCGCCGAACAGGGAGGCGCTCATAAGCCCGAAGGCAAACAGCCCGGCGCAGTAGCGACCGGCCACCGGCTTCAAGGCCATGGCAGCGTCCCCGGCGTCGGATATGGCGATGCCGGTGCTGTGGAGCGTGGCGGCACAGGCCAACATGATGAAATAACAGACAATCGTCACCACGATGGCTCCTGCCACCGTGTCCCATTGGGAGTAGCGGTAATGCTTGAGGGGAATCCCTTTTTCCACCACGCTGGCCTGTTGGTAGAACTGCATCCAGGGCGCAATGGTGGTCCCCACGATCCCGACGACCATGTAAAGCGTGTCGGAATCCCAAGTGGTATTCGGAATCACGCTCCCGCGAAGCGCCTGATGCCAATCCGGTCCCGCCATGAACCCGGAAATCAGGTATGATACATAGAAGACGCAGGCTACGAAGAAAACGCGCTCCACCGTGCGGTAGGATCCCTTAATGACCATGTGCCATAGCAGGAATGCCCCGACGGGAACGACCCACCATCGATGGAGCCCGAAGATTTCGGCGCTGGCCGCCAGTCCGGAAAAATCTGCGATCACATTGCCGAGGTTGGTGAAAAACAAGGCGATCATCAGGTAAAAGGAGATCCCCAAGCCGAATCTTTCCCGGATCAGCGCCGCCAGCCCTTTTCCGGTGACCACACCCATCCGGCTGCACATTTCCTGCACGAGCACCAGCAGGAAGCAGGTGGGCGCAAGGACCCAGAGCAGGGAATAGCCGTATTTGGCGCCTGCGACGGAGTAGGTCGCGATGCCGCCCGCGTCATTATCCACATTGGCAGTAATGATACCCGGCCCCACCACCAGGGCGAAGAGGGCCAGATGCGATTTCCATTTTTTCCAACGGTCCATGGGAGCCTCGTCAGTCGTTTAGAAAATCCGCCAGATGTGATAGGACGCTGTCGTAACGCACCACGCCCTGGAACTTTCCCTCGGCACTAACGACGGGAACGGCTTGGAAACCATACTTGGCGAATTCACGGGCCACATCTTTCAGCCGTGTTTCCGGGTTCACGGTGATGAGTTCGTGGGAAATGAGGCTTTCCAGGGATGCTGTCGGCGGTGCCCGAAACAATTCCCGAAGGCTCAGAACTCCCTTTAATGTCCGGGTTTCGTCAATAATGTAAATCAGGTTGTACACTTCCACGGTATCGGTCAATTTGGGAATGCGCTCCAGAATCGAGGCGACGGTGTCACCGGGCTGCGCTTCAATGCAACTTGAATCGATCACACCGCCCGCGCTCTCCTCCTTGTGGGAAAGCAGGGTTTGCACCTCAGAGGCGGATTCATCGTCCATACGGTTGATGATATTCTGGGCGTCCGGCCCAAGGTCGCGCAAAACCTCGGCGGCTTCGTCGGGGGGCATCTCCTCAAGGATATCCGCTACGCGACCGGGTTCGCCATGGGAAACCAGGGTTCGCTGGAATTCGGAATTGACCTCTTCCAGTGCGTCGGCGGCGGTTTCGACCGACATGGAATTGAAGAGCGCCTGCCGGTCCTTGACGCCCAGTTGCTCCAGGATGTCGGCCAGTTCCGCAGGATGAATGTCGGCGAGCCGGTCGGAAAGTTTATCCACCCGGAGTCCGCCCGGCACCCCGCCGGGCGACATCACCTGGATATGGCGCCAGGTGACGAAACTGTCCTTGACGGTGTAGTCGAAAAGCCATTGCGTCAGGAAATTCACCGTCTTTTCAAACCTGAGTCTGCGGAGGATGCCAAGCAGTCCGACTTCCACATGTCCGAAGATCAAGGTGTTAGCAGAATAGATCAGGTGGACGTCATTGACTCGCAATACCTGGGCACCGGATATATCCACTACCTGATCGTCCAGCACATCCCGGCGTGCCCAGAAATCTGCAGGAGGTGCCGGCTCTGTTGTCCGGTGAACGACGGTCTCGGCGACGGTCATGGACATAACTGCGCTCCATGGAAGGAATCCATGCGCCCCTCCCTTTCGGGGAGTCAATTCCAATGCCGCAGAAAGCGGATAGGGCGTGGCTGTCGAACCTCCGATGTCGTAAAGGTGGGCGAAAGGACGGCGCTCATCTTCATAGCGCACGGGGCAGCCGAGCAAGTCCGAAAGATTATAAAAGACTACCGGCGGCATGGCATTGCCTGCCGGTGCGCCCTTATTTTGCAGACCACCAGCGGGCAGATGTTGAATTGTTACGTGCGACTTGTCCATAATCCGTAAAGGGAGAAAATCTACGGGAGGGTGTATCATGAAACAAGCACGAAGTCTGTTTTTGGAAGACAACATGTGCTCCGTGGTTGCATTCGGAGCGGCCCTGAATGGCGCCAAGCTAATCGGGTTCGGCGGTCTCATCCCGGAACACAACCGCCAGTTTGACCTCCTCAAAGAAGCACCACAGCGCCCCGTCCGCCTGCGACAAACCGTTGCGGAAAGTGCGAGGAGAAATGCACCCAGCACCTGCCTATCATGGCCGAGATGGAATAGAGCCGCCTTATTCTCCATGCCGTAGCCACTGGGCGAAGTAGAACAGCCCGCAAGCCAGTAATCAATGCAACACCACAGGCAGCAGGTTAGTCAGGCAGCAGGGTCGGCACCGGGTACCCCAACCGGCAGAGTCATGAATCCATATTCAATCTGATCCTGACTCAGAATCCGTACACTGGTCGCAACTGACCCACTGATGGCACGGCGTCATAATATTCACCTTTTGGGCCAACCCATTGCGTGCCTACTTGACGAAGGATTACAGGAGTGAACGATCCATTTGTATTCTGGATGTTTATCGTAATCGTCACCGGTGGAGGTGGCTCAACCGGAATGGCTTGCTGGATCACTACAGGTTGCTGCACGACCACAGGTTGCTGAACATAGACCGTTGTTGAACGCGGCACATAGACAGACTCTTGGTACACCATTCCAGGAACCCATCTAGGTCTTTCTTCAACGTACGCCACGCGATCAGCAGTCAAGGCTGCCGCGAGTATGCCAAATCCGAGTAGACCGAAAATCCAATCCCCATGAGCGTTGCGATAGTACCCATAATGCGAACCGCCATTATTACCGCGATCATTGTGCCCATCACCACGGTAGTTTTGATGCTCATTACGCCCTCCAGAGCCACGGTTACCTCGATAGTCCCCCCGATTGGGTTCCGCCATGGTTACCGACCCGGCCAACGCGACCGTCACCAATAATCCGCACACCTTCATCATCGTTTTCATTTTATCGCTCGTTTTTTCGGACGTTGACTGAAGACCCTCTACTCCATAAGACGTTCGGCCCCTGGCGAATATTATACCACAACGGTGGTCGAAAAGTGCGGCAGTGGTCATTATTTGCACAAGTCACGCAATACAGGCTCGTTACGGCATCGCTTACTTCAACACCACATGCACCGCCCCCCCATATGACCCCTCCAACATTCCTCTGGCACTCCTGACTGATAAGCGTATTTTAGGACCAACACGGCAACAGATTATGGAAACCGCCCCATTATTGCTAAGCTTCCTGTTTGGCACGTTTGGACTCGGATATTTTGTCTACGGAAAGAAACAGGCAAGCTGGATTGCTATGGGTGCTGGCGCGGGGCTGATGATTTATCCTTATTTTGTCACGTCCTGGTTTCCGTTTGACACTTTTTCTTGTTACTCGACATGTTCAT
>JBAXWO010000301.1:0-3900 GCA_037128375.1 bacterium | reverse complement strand
GTGGCCACCCGGTACCAACGCGGCGAACAGCGCCGCAAGGAGCGGGAGATGCGCGTATTTGAGGAGAGCCAGATCACCGATTCCGGGACTCCTACTGCGGTAGCATGGGAAGAAATGCAGCCGCACCTGTCAGGAGCGCTGGATTCCCTGTCGGGCACAGACCGTGAGGCCGTGCTGCTGCGGTTCTACCGCAAGGCCAGCCATCAGGAAGTGGCCACTGCGCTGGGAACGTCGGAAGACGGCGCCCGCAAGCGCGTGGACCGCGCCCTGGACAAACTGCGCCGCTTCTTCACGAACAAGGGCGTTGCGTTGTCCGCGACGGCATTGGCCGGCGCGCTGACGGCCAACGCGGCGCCAGCGGCCCCGGCGGGGCTGGCGGCCACGGCGGGCGCAACGGCGCTGGCCGGGGTCGGCGGGACTTTGACGACAACCTCAACCCTGGTATTAGCAAAAGGAGCGATTCAGATGATGGTCTGGAATAGTGTGAAGACGGCGGCATTGGTGACGGCGGCGGCGATCGCCGTGGGCGGGGCGGGCGTGACGGCGGTGGTGGCGGTCGCCAAGGAACAGGCGAAGACGGAGGCCAAGGCGAATCCTCCCACCGAGGCGGCGTGGCCTGCCTTGGGAAGCGCTCTGCGTATCCGGATGACCGATTCGGAGGGCACGCCCGTGTCAAACGCCAGTGTCGAGGTGGCCTTTGATTTGCCACACCCGTTGTGGCGACGGCCGGCGTTCTGGACGTTCGCTTGGACCCATACGGACGCCAACGGCAGTTGCGAACTGTCCGCGCCGTCGAATGCGATTGCGGCCTACTTGGCGTTTGTCGAGCCGTCGGCAACGAGCGGACTCCGGATCACCAATGTGACGGGATCGGTTGAGCCGGTCTTCGCAAGCGGGCGTACGAGACTGCGGATCAACCCCGCAGCGAACGGCGCGGTGGACCTCCGCGTCCAGACAGCCCCGCTGCCCTGCAGGCTGGTCGGGCGAGTCACGGATCCGGAGAAGAAACCCGTGGCGTCCGCGCGAATCGAGTTCTTTGCACCTATGGGTTTGCCCACCAGGAGATCGTCGCCGCCCTATTTCGCGCCATCCCCTGCACACAACCATTCCTACGTGACCGTTACAGACCCAAACGGCTCCTATAGCATCGGGCTGCTCGATGGCGCTTTCGGGGTTCGGTCCGTTTCCTGCCCCGGCCAACCGCTATTGTACTGGAACGTGTACTGGAACGGAACTTATGAAGCCAGGGCCAACAAGTGGCTACGTCGAGGCGTGACGATGGAACATAACATCGAATTGAGTCTGGGCGGCGCCATTGAAGCCACCATGCTGGACCCTGAAGACAAGCCTTTGAAAGGTGTCATGCCCCATCTCAGCATGCGCTTTCTCCCCATGAGCTTAATGGTGCGTCCACAAGCCGCGGACGCCGCTTCCGACGAAAGCGGCAAGACGCTGTTAGGCAACATTCCTCCAGGCATGGTCTCGCTCTCCCTGACGCAGCCCAAGGATTCGAACTTGGTGCCAATCGCCCCGAACATCGTCACCACCGTGGAGAGCGGCAAGGTGGCGCAGCTTGCGATTCACTTTGTCCGGGGAGCCACATTGCGAGGCAGGATTACGACGGAAGACGGCGCGCCGGTGGCCGGTTACCGTTTGCGGGAAAATGCGGTCTCGGATACGAACGGCAACTATGTCGTCGAGGGGCTTCCCTCGGGAGCGGTGTATCTGGATCCCGATGTGAAGAACTACCCGACGATGGCGTTTGCCGTGACCTCCAGGGTTGAAGTCTGCGCCGGTGGCGATTTCTCGCGCGATATCGTCCTCAAGACGTTGAAACCCGTTGAACTCACGGGCCGTATCCTGGATCCGGAGGGCAATCCGGTGCCCCGCGTGACGGTCCTCGCGAATCCACGCTACCCGAATCGAGCGGTGAAACCCGTGTCTGGGGTCTCCGGGGACGACGGCTGTTACCGGATAGCGGGACTCCTCGAGGGGGGCGTTGACGTCGGCCTGGACATCCCACTGGATCTTCCTCTTGGCCTGCCCGAGCCGGGTACATTGCGACGGCTAGCAACGGAAACCGACACGATCACGTTAAGCACGAACTCCGTGAATGTCCGTGACTTCCAACTCGTGTCTGCCACCGTCGTGAAACTGAATCTGCGCGACGAACAGGGGAATCCCGTCTCGGTGTACCCCTTGCAGTGTCACGACCGCGTCACCAACGCCAACTCTCGGTCCAGCGTTGGAGTCTACTTCAAACCGACCGCCACCCCCGGCACGTTCGTCATGAAACTCGGCAAGCGCAAAGATATGAAGGCCGGGGATACCCGCTTTCTGGCACTCGAACCCGAACCGGGCGCGCTGTTGCCGGACCCTGCCGAGATTCCGCTGGGAACGGACGTAGGCCAGGTGATGGAAAGGAATGTCGTTCTGTGCAGAGGCGCTGCCATCAAGGGGCAGCTCCTCGATTCCGACGGCAAACCGGTCTCGGAAGCCCGAATCACGTGCTGGAATGCGCAGGAGTATGATCGTATGAAGCAGTTTGGCGACAGTTTCCTGCGCGCCGGCTTACAGACCGACATTGTCACCGATCCGAACGGTAAGTTTCTGATCGAGAACCTGCCACTTGGCTCTTACGTGGTCGGAGCGGACAACTTTCCCGAAGATTCTCCGCATTTCCATACGCCGGCGCGCATTGCGCTCGATTCGGCCAAGGATTTCGACCTCCAACTCGTCTGCGATCCGATCGGCACCGTCGAGGTCCAGGTCTGCACATCCGACGACGAGAAGATCCCGGCTGGCGCCCGTTTGGTGGGCACGACGGCTACCGACATGGAGCGGCGGCATCCATCTCTACTGCCCTCGGTCGAAGATCCTTTCCGTCCATGTTGCCTAACAGCACTCCCTGGAAAGTACGAAATCCTGATTACCCCATGGGCCATTGATGATCAGGGACGAGGATTCCGGGGCAGTCGAGAACTGGATGCCATTGTGAAGCAACTGCCCAAGACACTGGTTGAAATCGTGGCGGACCGGACGACCAACGTGACAGTGCGACTGCCGCTGACGGCAAAGGAATTCCGGAACCTGCAGCAGATGACCGTCAACTACATTCCCATCGAGCGCGATAAGATTCGGGATCGCATTCTGGCCGACAGGACCAATGTGCGACTGGCAGAGCAGACTATTCGTGCACAGGTCACGGGATCTCGCCTGAGCTACACCAACACCCTCCAATTCGTGGCCGGGGAATCCGTGACGAATGCGTTGCTCGGGTTGGTCATGAGTCCGGAGGCGGAGAAAATCGCCGTTTCCCTGGGCGGCAGCCCGCTTACCGAGATCGAACACGCGCCGGCCCCCAAGGCGTTGGATAGGTCGAAGTGGCCGGACCTTTCCGCTCCGCAAGCCCGGCGGCCGGAAGATCTCATGGACGTGCGATTGCGCGAGCGCGACTGGGCGATCGCCTCAAGCCTCTACGCCTTCACGAGCCCAGGTTGGCGCGACAACACCTGGCGCGCCTGGAATCTCGATCTTGTTCCGGCACGGACCAACACGGTGGTCGTGGAGGCCGTGCTGACGCCCTTTCCGTTCGCGAACTCGGCGAAGGGCGAGCCCTGTATCGCGTACCGCATCCCGATCCGGCAGGGGTGTTGCTGGGCGAGACCGGCCGGAAAGCTAGCCGTGACCCTCACGCTCGGCGACGATGTGAAGCCGGAAGACGTTGTGTTCGTTCGTCCCACTGAGGTGAAACGCGACGGCCGGACGTTGACCTACACGCTCGACGGCGCCGATCCGGACGAGGACCTGCTCCTTGTACTCAAGCTGAAAGCTGAAAGCGCGACGCCCGCTGCGCGCTGACACCGCTTGCCTTTTACCACGTGCCTGCGGCGCGGCGGG
>JBAXWO010000300.1:0-3910 GCA_037128375.1 bacterium | reverse complement strand
AGGAGCGGGTCTCCCGTGAGGTAGGACCGGCCGAAGGCGAGATCTTTGTAGCCCAGAAGATGATGGTCGACGACCCCGCCCTGCGGAACCGTATGCTCGCCGCGATTCGGGAAGAGGACGCCGGCGCCGAGATGGCGGTGATGAGCGTCATGGATGCCTACGAGGCGCGCATCAGCGCGCTGGATAACCAGTATCTCCGGGAACGCGCCACGGATGTGGGCGAGGTGAAGCGCAGACTGCTGGACGTCCTGGCCAAAACGCGGCCGGGCCTCAGGTGCGAAGGCAAAGGCCATTGTCAGCACGGGCGGGGCCGGGTGGTGGTGGGGGTTGAGCTGACGCCCAGCATGACGATCGATCTCGATGCCGGGCATTTGTGCGGACTGGTGACCGAGCATGGCGGGGTGACGTCGCATGCCGCCATTCTGGCCCGTGCGCTGGGCGTTCCTGCCGTGAGCGGCATCAGGGGCGTGCAGGGTCTCCTTACCTGCGGCACGGAGATTCTGGTAAACGGCGACACCGGCGAGGTGATTGTCTGGCCAGCGGCCGAACGCGTGGCCCAGGTTCCCAAACGGGCCGCCGGTGCGCGTGACGCCGGGCCGGTCGCACCCGTGTCCGGCTTGCGCGTGATGGCGAATATCAGCACGGTGGAGGATGTCACGCTTGCCGTGAACATGAAAGCCGAGGGTATTGGGCTGTATCGCACCGAATTCGAATTCATGGCGGCGGGCCGGATCCTGTCGGAGGATGAGCAGTTCGAGCGCTATTCCGCCGTGGTTCAGGCCATGAAGGGGGCCCCGGTTTACATCCGCCTGCTGGATGTCGGGGGCGACAAACGGGCGGACTATTTCTCTTTGCCGTCGGAGATCAACCCGGCATTGGGTTTGCGAGGAAGCCGTCTGCTGGTGAAGAGGCCTGAACTCCTGAGAGACCAGGCGAGGGCCCTGGCCCGGGCCTGCGTGTTCGGCCCGATCCATGTCCTTTATCCCATGATTGTGGATGTGGCTCAGTTTGTTCTTCTCCGGAACCTGTTTGCCGAGGCCATCCGCGACCTGCCGGCCGGGATCCTGTGGCACGGGGTGATGTTCGAGGTGCCCTCCGCCTGCCTCGACGCGGAGGAACTGTTCAAGGTGGCGGATTTCGGCAGCATCGGGACCAATGACCTGTACCAGTATCTGTTTGCCCTGGATCGTGACAACGAGACGGTGTCCTGGGATTTCCAGCCCGATCGTCCGATTTTCTGGTCCCTGATCCGGGGCGTGGTGAAGGCGGCGGCCACCGGTGGGAAGCCGCTTTCGGTTTGCGGGGAACTGGCGGGGATGTCCGAATATGCGGCCAGGCTGATCGACGCGGGGGTGACCACCGTCAGCGTCAATCCGCACCTGATCTCCCCGGTGCGTCGGAACGTTGTCAACCGGCGGTAAAGCCGATATACTGGGAGGACTTTTTTTACGTGAAGGAAGACGGCATGGCCCCGCGATGGAATTGGAGTGAGCAAAGGAGTCAGGCGGCGTTTCTCGCGCTGCAGGATGGCACGGTCTTCCGCGGCTATTCCGTGGGTGCGGCCCAGGATGGTTTGGGCGAGGTTGTGTTCAACACAGGGATGAGCGGGTATCAGGAGATTCTTAGCGATCCCTCGTACAGCGGCCAGTTTGTGACCCTGACCTACCCGGAAATTGGAAGTACCGGCATGAATCCGGCCGACATGGAAAGCCGGCAGCTTTTCGCGAACGGCCTTATCCTGCATGCCCTGAACACGACCAGCAACTGGCGGGCGGACGGCTCGCTGGTGGACTACCTGGTGCGTTGGAATATCCCCGCGATCGCGGGAGTGGACACGCGGGCGCTCACCACCAAGCTCCGGACGGAAGGTACGTTGCGCGGGTTTTTGAGCGTCACCGGCCGGGTGGGCGAGGGCGAGGCCGTTCAACGGGCGAGGGAATGGTGCGGCCTGGACGGTCAGGATTACGCTTCCAAGGTGTCCTGCGCGGAGCCGTACCGCTGGGATGGAGCGGGCACGCTGACGAAGTCGTGGGGGATAACCGATCAGTTGCCGCCCGCGGACCTGCGGATTGTGGCTTACGATTTCGGGATCAAGTGGAACATTTTGCGCAGTCTGCGCCGGAATGGGATGGCGGTTACGGTGGTACCCGCGAGGACGTCGGCCGCCCAGGTGCTGGCCATGAAGCCGGACGGTGTCTTTCTGTCGAACGGTCCCGCCGATCCTGCCGCCGTGACGTACGCGATCGAGGCCGCGCGGGAGTTGTTGGGGCAAGTGCCCCTGATGGGGATTTGCCTGGGGCACCAGATCCTGGGACTCGCCTGCGGCGGGAAAACTTACCGGCTCAAATTCGGGCATCATGGGTGTAACCACCCTGTCAAGAACCTGCGCACGGGCAAGGTGGAGATCACCTCGCAAAATCACAATTTCTCACTGGATCCGGCCACCCTGGAGGCGACCCGGGTGGAGGTGACCCACGTGAACTTGAACGATCAGACGGTCGAGGGGTTTGAACACAAACAGGAACCGATGTTCTGTGTGCAATATCATCCCGAGTCATCACCGGGGCCCCATGACCCCTACTACCTGTTTGCGCGGTTCCGCGAACTCATACGGGAGGCTTGATTACGATGCAGGGCCACAACTGGATTGCCATTCTTGATTTCGGGTCCCAATACAGCCAGCTCATTGCGCGGCGGGTGCGGGAACAGCGGGTGTATTCCGAACTGCTGCGTTTCGACACGCCAGCCGCGACCCTGGCGGCGCGCAAGCCGGCCGGCATCATTCTGTCGGGCGGTCCGGCGAGCGTGCTGGACAAGGGGGCGCCCCTGTGTGACCCGGCACTGTATGAGCTGGGCGTCCCGATCCTGGGGATCTGCTATGGGCAGCAGATGACGGCCAAACTGTTGAACGGGGCGGTCAAGCCGGGGAAGGCGCGCGAGTACGGGAGCGCGCAGATCTCGGTGTTGGACCACAGCGACCTGTTTGGCGATTTGCCCGACACCCTGGATGTCTGGATGAGCCATGGCGACCAGGTGGAGTCCCTGCCTGCCGGGTTCAAGGTTCTGGCCCGAACCGACACCTGTCCCATCGCGGCGATGGGGAATGCCGACCGGCGTATCTATGGGCTCCAATTCCATCCCGAGGTGGTGCACACCCCGCAGGGTGTCAAGTTGCTGAAGCGTTTTCTGTTCGACATCTGCCGCTGCCGGCCGGATTGGGAGATGGCCCAGTTCATCAAGGAAAGCGTTCAGGCGATTCGCGAGCGGGTCGGCGACGGCCATGTGCTGTGCGGGTTGAGCGGAGGAGTCGATTCGTCGGTGGTCGCGGCGCTGATTCATCGTGCCATCGGCAAACAATTGCACTGTGTGTTTGTGGATAATGGCCTGCTCCGGCATGGCGAGGCGGCGCAGGTGGAGGAGACCTTCGGGGAGGCGTTCGGTGTGGATTTGCACGTCGCCCACGCCCGGGATGTTTTCCTGTCGGCTTTGGCGGGCGTCGTGGACCCCGAGCAGAAACGCAAGGTCATCGGCCGGACGTTCATCGACATTTTCGCCCGGGAGGCGCGTGCCTTTGGCGAGGTGCAGTACCTGGCCCAGGGGACGCTGTATCCCGATGTGATCGAGAGTGCGTCGCCCATCGGCGGTCCCTCGGTCACCATCAAGAGCCATCATAACGTGGGCGGGCTTCCGGCGGACCTGAAATTCAAGTTGATCGAGCCGGTGCGGGAATTGTTCAAGGACGAGGTCAGGTTATTGGGTCATGAACTGGGGCTGTCTAAGGCGATGGTCAACCGCCAGCCGTTTCCGGGGCCGGGATTGGCGGTTCGCATCCTGGGCGAGGTTACGGCGGAACGGGTGACGCTTTTGCAGAAGGCCGAGCTGCGCGTGCAGGAGGAAATGGAGAAGGATC
>JBAXWO010000030.1:0-12386 GCA_037128375.1 bacterium | reverse complement strand
AGTGCCGTGCCGCCGGTGGCCAGCAGGTCATCCACCAGGAGAACAGGTTCACCGGGTTCAAACGCATCGGCATGGACGGCCAGGGTCGCGGATCCATATTCCAAATCGTAGCTTTCCTCAAAGGTCCGGTAGGGCAACTTGCCTTTCTTGCGGATGGGGACCAAACCGGCCTTGAGCTTGTAGGCCAGCGCCGACCCGAACAGAAAGCCGCGCGCGTCGATTACCGCCACCTTCTTGATGCCCTTGTTCCGGTGTCGTTTGGCAAACGTCTCGATCGCCGCGTGAAACAGGGCAGGGTCCTTCAGAATGGGTGTGATATCCTTGAACAGGATACCCGGTTTCGGAAAATCGGGAACATCGCGGATTGCCGCCTTCAACTTGCGTAGGCTCATCGTATCCTCCTGGGTTGGAATGGCCGGACCCTAGCACAGAACCGGGAAAAGGTTCAAAATAATTACCCGCAGGGCAGGACGCCTCTGCAGCCTTTGGCGGTGGAGCAGGCTCTGCGGGCAGGGTCCGCCCGACCGACCTCGGGCCGAGGTCGGCTACAGGTAGCCCACGTCGGCCCGACGCGGGTTTGATCTGCGCCGCGGGGATCGCAGATGTCGGGATTCCGCCTCATTGACGGCCTTGGTAAGAGGGGGTATCTTGGACTCCCGCGAGTCATGACGTTCACTTCTGGGGCAGAAGGCCATGCAAAAAACGGATCGAGCCGGATACAGCCGCAAAGACTCCGCTCTGGAAACCGCCCGGCGCCTTCTGTGGACGCAGTACCTGTTGATCCAGCACCATGCCGGCTTGGCCTCCCGGCGTCATAGCATCAGGGCGGTTCACGATCTGAGGGTGGCCGTGCGGCGTTTCCGTACGGCATTGCGGGTTTTCGACTGCCTGCTACAGGGCACGTCGGCGTCGCTGATTCGCCGCCAGCTCCGGACGTTGAACCGCCGCCTGGGTCCTGTCCGGGATGTTCAGGTCTGGATTTTGTTTCTAAGAAAAGCGGCGCGTCGGGAAAACGCACCGCTGCCGGCAGGCTGGGATTCAGGGCTGCGGGAACAGGAGCGCGCGCTTGATCGGATCCTGGACTCCTCGCATGGTCGAAACGTTCAGGAGCGTTGCGCGCGGTTGTTGCGCCTCGAACTCACTCCCGAGCGCATCGCACAAAGCCAGGCCGGGGCAAGTCGTCCCTTTCTGGCCAACAAGTTGTGTCGGGCGTATGAGCACATTCTTCAAATCGGTGATGCCCCCGCCCTCGCGACGCCCGAGGCGGCACACACGCTCCGCCGCCGGTGCCGGCGTGCGCGCTACCTCTCCGAGTTCGCCGAACCCGTGATAAAGGGTCACATTCCGAAACTTACCCGCCGCCTGAAACGCGTGGCCGACGCACTGGGCGACTGGCGCGATGCCGGGGGCTATGCCGCACGGCTCAAAGAGTTGGCGGCGCCCCCGCCGGGCCTTCGCCATTTGGTTGTGAACCGGCAAAAGCGGGCTCACCGGGAATTTGTCGCGGCGTGGCGCCAACTGACGGCGCCGCATTTTCAAAAACGCGTCCTGGCGGATTTGCAGGCGGCAATCCGGCGAACACAATAACCGTCCATTGTTGCAGGACGGCATCCAGTCTGATCCGGGAAAAGGGTGGGTCTGCCCTGCGCTGAAAAATGGAGGACCGGGGACTGCGGATATGGTACTATCGCGGTGCGTTGGGGGACTATCCCCATGATAACGAAGGAGAATCGTTCATGATGCTGACGTCCCTCTCAATCCCCCGCATGTTCCCTCTTTCGGCATTCCGGCGGTCATTGGCCGTATTTGTACTCGTCACTGCGCTGGTGGTCCTGCCTCCACGCCGGGCCAAAGCCGAGAGCCTTGTCGACTCGAAAGTCATGTACTACTTTGAGGGCGGGGATCGCATCAGCGTCATATCGCCGACCGTGACCTTCCAGCAGGAGCTCGAGTCGGGACTCACCATCAAGATCGAAGGGATTTATAACGCCATTTCAGGCGCGACCCCAACCGGTGCTCCGCCGCCTGCGAAGACGACTACTACCCGGGCGACCCCCGTTTCCTCGGTCGGCGGCAGCGGCGGCAGCGGCGGGGGCGGCAGCGGCGGCGGATCACCCGTCGGGGACCCCGGTGGCGATGACGACGAACGCGAGTTCGGATCCGTCGGTGCCCGGGCCTCAGGCGGGCGTGTCCCAGGGTATTTCTCAGCGCTTTCGGCTGCCACACCGGCTCCTACGCCATCCCCTCCTCCCGCCTCGGGTACGGGCGGGGGCGGCGGCGGTGGTTCCGCGACGACCACCACCGAGGGCGGTTCCGAGGTGCCCACTTCAGATTTCAGCGACGAACGTATCGGCGTCAGCTTAAGCCTGTCCAAACGCCTCGGGTCTCATACGCCCTCCCTGCAATTGTCATATAGCGACGAAAACGACTATCTATCGCTGGGCATTGGTCTGTTGGACAGTGTCGACTTCAACAAGAAGAACACGACCTTCACCTATGGCGGCGCCTACACTTACGACACGCTGGAGCCTGCCAACG
The DNA here is from genome assembly GCA_037128375.1 of bacterium. GTDB lineage: Bacteria > Verrucomicrobiota > Kiritimatiellia > CAIKKV01 > CAITUY01 > CAMBRF01. The sequence goes on along the minus strand of JBAXWO010000030.1, from coordinate 9,848 downwards.
GCCAACCGAATGGCACCAAGAGGACGATCGACGGCATGGTGGGTCTCACCCAGGTGCTCACGCCGACGACTCTGTTCACGGTCAATCTCGCGGCCGGTCGCGCGGAAGGGCTCCTCTCCGACCCCTATAAGGTTGTCGAGTTGAACGGCGTCCTGGTCCCGGAAAAGAGGCCCGACAGCAAGACCAAAACCATTGGCTATCTGGCCCTGAACCAATTCGTCACCCCCCTGGACGGCGCCGTCGAGCTCAGTTTCCGCCATTACACCGATAGCTTCGGAATCAATGCCGAGACCCTCGGCCTGACCTGGTTCCAGAAGATTGGCAACCGGTTCGTCCTAAGTCCGCGCGTCCGGTACTACGACCAGACCGAGGCTGACTTCTATGCCGTGACGTTCAGCGGCTCTCCGGAGTATTACAGCGCCGACTACCGTGTCTCGGCCCTGACCGCAATCTCCTATGGCCTGAAGGCGATCTGGACACCGAACTCGCGGTGCTCGTTTGATCTGGAATACGGACGGTACGATCAGAAAGGCTCGGATGGTGTGACGTCGCAGGACGCCTATCCCCAGGCTACCCTCATCCTTGCAGGAGTCCGGATTTGGCTTTAACCGCAGAATGCGAAAGCAACCCCGTGTCATCGCCGACGGCCAGGCGGGACTACGCGAGGCTTGATTTTCAGGCCATGGGGACGACTTGTGCGCTGATGTTTGAGGCGCCCTCCTATGCGGAAGCGGCGGCGTTCAAGCGGGAGGTCGTCGCCTGGGTGGCGGATTTTGAGCTCATGTTTTCGCGATTTGAGCCCGGCAGCCTCGTCTCGCGCATCAACCACGCCGGCACGGACTGGGTCGATCTGCCGCCGGAAGCCGAAAGCCTGTTTGCCTTGTGCGACTGGTTTTACTGGAGCACGCACGGCATCTTCGATCCGGCTATATTCCCCGTCCTCTCACTGTGGGATTACCACGCGCCGACGCCGACTGTCCCCACGGACGAGGCCCTGGTCGCCGCGCTAGCCCGCTGTGGCTGGTCGCGCGTGGAGCGCCGCAAGGGTCAGATCCGCCTGACCGAGCCCGGCATGGGCCTCGACGTGGGCGGTATCGGCAAGGAATACGCCGTTGACCGTGTGTTCGAAATGGCCCGGAAGCGGGGCTTCCACAACTTGATGGTCGATTTCGGCCACGACCTGCGACTTCACGGTGAACCGCCCGAGGGAGGTGCCTGGCGCGTGGGACTCGAGAACCCGCTTCATCCGGGACGTTGCTGGGGGGGCGTTGCCGTGACCGACCACGCCGTGACCACGTCGGGCGACTACGCGCGCGGGTTCCAGGCCCCGGGCGGCCGCATCATGGGACACATCCTCGATCCCCGTACGGGACGTCCCGTCGCCAACGGCTGCCGCTCCGTCAGCGTCATTGCCCAGACCTGCACCGAGGCAGGAGTGCTCGCAACGGCGGCATTCATCCTCGGCCATGAGGCGGGGCTCAGCCTGCTCGACGGCCATTATGGCGCCGAGGGGTGCATTTGGCACGAGAACAACGTCTACGAATCAAGGAGGTTCCATGAATATGCGCTCCATGACTAAGCCATGCCGGCGAGGTGTCCTGGGCTGGATGGTCGCCGTGACGGTTTCGACCGCGATGGCGGGGTGGAAGGCGGACACGGTCCTGCCCGATCTCACCGCTTGCAAACTGGAGGGCTCGTTACCCCCCATAGCCGGCAAGGTGGTGCTGCTGGATTTCTGGGCGTCCTGGTGCGGACCGTGTAAAGCCTCTTTCCCGGCACTGGATGAACTTCAGGGGCGGTACGCCGCGCGGGGATTGGTCGTCATTGCCGTCAACCTCGACGACAAGTCCGAGGCCATGCAGGCCTTTCTCAAGGAACACCCCGTCGCCTTCACCGTGGTGCGTGACGCGTCGCACAAACTCGTCCAACTGGCCGATGTGCAATCCATGCCGTCGTCGTTCGTGATTGACCGCTCCGGCAAGGTGCGATTTATCCACACCGGTTTCCACGGCCAGAAAACCATCGAAGCCTACACGACCCAGATCGAGAGCCTCCTGCAGGAGAAGGGAGTTACAAAGTGATGAAACCCATTCTGATGGCCCTTTTGGCCGGACTGACCCTGCTGACGGCGGGCTGCGCCACCGTTCAACCCTGGGAACGGGGCACCCTGTCCGACCCCACCATGCGCCCCGATCGTGACGCCTTGCAGGATACCCTGCACGAGCATGTCTATTTCACGAGGGAGGCTGCCGCCGGCGGGCGTGGTGTAGGTGGAGGCGGCTGCGGCTGCAACTGAACCCGGCCCGGGTTCCCGCCGTCCCTTCACAAAAAGAAACGCAGCGCCCCGGATGGAGGCGCTGCGTTTCGATAACCTTCGTGATCAGGCCAGGCGCTTATTCAGCTCCTCCAGCTCCTGCTTAAGGGCCTTCGGAAGACGATCCCCGAACGTCGCGTAGTATTCGGCGATGTTGGCGGCTTCATTCTTCCAGCCAGCCGGATCCACGGCCAGCAGGGCTTGGATCTCCTCCTTGCTGATCTTCAATCCGGAGACATCCAGCGCGTCCTCCGTCGGAAGATAACCGATCGGACTGCGAACCGCCTTGCCTGTGCCTTCAACGCGCTCGCAGATCCACTTCAGCACGCGGCTGTTTTCGCCGTAGCCCGGCCACAGCCACTTGCCTTCCGGGCTCTTCCGGAACCAGTTTACGAAGAAGACCTTAGGCAACTTGCTGCGGTCGGCCTTGCCGGCTATGGACAGCCAGTGGGCGAAGTAATCCCCCATGTTGTATCCGCAGAAGGGCAGCATGGCGAACGGATCGCGCCGCAACACGCCGGCCTTGCCGAGTGCCGCCGCCGTGGTTTCGGACCCCGTCGAGGACCCCATGAACACACCGTGCTCCCAGTTGAACGCCTCATTGACCAGCGGAATGGTCGAGGGCCGGCGCCCGCCGAACAAAAAGGCCGAAATCGGGACCCCCTTGGCGCTTTCCCAATCGGGATCGATCACGGGGCACTGCTTTGCCGGCGCCGTGAAACGCGCATTCGGGTGCGCCCCCTTGCGCCCGCAATCCGGCGTCCAATCCTTGCCTTCCCAGTCGATCGCCTTGGCCGGGGCGGGGACGCCCATATCCTCCCACCAGATGTCGCCTTCGGGAGTCAACGCCACGTTCGTGAAGATGGTGTCGCGCACGATGGTCTTCATCGCATTCGGGTTCGATTGATCCGAGGTTCCCGGCGCCACGCCGAAGAAACCCGACTCCGGGTTCATGGCATACAGGCGGCCGTCCTCGCCGACCCGGATCCACGCGATGTCATCGCCCAGGCAACGCACGGACCAGCCTGGCAGGGAGGGTTGCATCATGGCCAGGTTTGTTTTGCCGCAGGCGCTCGGGAACGCCGCGCAAACATAGTGCTTTTTGCCCGTGGGCGAGGTCAGGGCGAGGATGACCATGTGTTCCGCCATCCAGCCTTCCTTGCGGGCCACCACCGAGGCAACCCGGAGTGCCAGGCATTTCTTGCCGAGCAATGCGTTGCCGCCATAGCCGGACCCATAGGACCAGATGGCCGGCTCATCCTGGAAATGAACGATGTACTTCTTTGCCGGATCGGGCTGACAGGGCCAGAAATCGTCCTTCTCGCCGGGTTTCAGCGGCGCGCCCACCGAGTGCAGACACGGGATGAAAGTTCCGGTCGCGCCCAGTTTGTCCAGCACGGCCCGCCCCATCCGCGTCATGATGCGCATATTCACCACGACGTAGGGCGAATCGCTGATCTCGATGCCGATCTTGGCGATGGGCGAATCGAGCGGTCCCATGGAGAAGGGGATCACGTACATCGTGCGGCCTTCCATACAGCCGGCGAAGAGTCCTTTCATGGTCTCCTTCATGGCCACCGGATCGGCCCAGTTGTTCGTGGGGCCCGCGTCTTCCTTGTTCTTGCAGCAGATGTACGTGCGGTCTTCCACGCGTGCCACGTCGCTGGCATGCGAACGCGCCAGGAAACAGCCGGGGCGCAGTTTCTGGTTAAGCGGCGTAAAGGTACCGCCTTTCACCATCAACTGGCACAAGTCGTTATATTCGGCGTCGGAGCCGTCACACCAATGAATCCGTGCGGGCTTGCACAGGGCGGTTGCTTCGTTGACCCAGGCCACTAGTTTGCTGTTCTTCGTTGGTTCACTCATGGTCTTCTTCTGCTCCTTATGTGTTCCCGGAATGCGGTCCGCCGCATTCCGGTATTCCGTAATCAGCTCTCAACGCTGCCCCAAAGTTGGCGGCGGAGTCTATCGGGCGGGCACCGGGAAAACAAGCGCGAAAAGATACTCGGGTTCGAGGCGCTTTTTACTAGGGGCTTTTCCCGGGTCAAAATCAGGGTTTCCCCGATTGTGCAAACGGCGATATGAAGTCTACGTTACAGCCGAAATGAAAACACCTTGGGTCAAGAGACGATGGTTGGTGCTTGCAGGCGTTCTGGCGGCGTCGGTCGCCGGGGCCATCCATCCTTATGGGCCGGTCTCCCAGACGAGCGGCGGCCTCCTGCACCTGTTGGGACAGCACCCGGTGCTCGGCGTCGTGGTGCACCTGTGGCTCGCGGGGATGGCTCTCTGCGTGGGCGCCGTGATCCTGGCCGCACTGGTCAGGAATCGGTCCGGGTGACGGCTCTGCCCGGACGACGGACCACCAGGCTGTAGAAACTCTCGACGATCAGCCACACGCTGAGGATCAGCAGCACGGTACCGACGATACCCGAAATCCAACCATCCGGCTTGAGGGCCTGGCCAGTGTGGACCGCGCGCGCGAACGGGATTACTTGCAGACCCAGCGCCCAAAGCGTCATCGTCATCATGAAGGCCATGGGGATGAGGGCGATCCAGGCGTTCCGGCCCATGCGCAGCATCCAGACCGCTACGGCGAGCAGGATCAGGCTGGCGAGCAACTGATTGCTGGTGCCGAAAATCGGCCAGGCGACCAAGTACCCCTTTTCCTTCGTCACCATCAGGAAGACCAGCGGCAGCAGCAGGCTGGCGGCGGTGGCGATCACGGCTCCCGCCATTCCCTTGAGCCCCAGAAGTTCCTGTAAAATGTAACGGCTCAGGCGCGTGCACACATCGAGCGTATCATAGACGAAGGTTGAAAAGGCCAGCAGGGCGAAGGGAAACGCCACGGAAAAACCGATTCCGAGTAACCCCATGGACTGGGCCACGCCGTTGGCGTAGACGGTATTGGGATCGGACTTCAGCATGGCCGCGCCGGCCGGTAAAATCATCACTGTACCCAGGGCCAGCACGGCCACGAGTCCCTCCAGGAGCATTCCGCCGTAGCCCACCACCCGTGCGTCGCTTTCACGGGCCAGTTGCTTGGCAGTGGTTCCAGAGCTGACAATGCCATGGAAACCGGAACACGCGCCGCAGGCCACGGTAATGAAGAGAACGGGGAATATCATGCGCCCGTTCACCACGCTGGCCCAGCCGTCCGTCAGGTTGATGGCGGGGTATTGGATCTTGAAACCGCCGAAAAAAGCGCCCACCAGCCCGGCTCCGATGGTCAGGTAGAGGAGCCATCCGCCCAGATAGCCGCGGGGCTGGAGCAAAAGCCAGACGGGAAGAATCGAGGCTACAAAACAATAGGCCAGCAGAATCATGTTCCACTGCCGCACGGACAGCCCGTCCAGCGCCGCCAGCAGGGGTGCCGGCAAATGCGGCCCCGCCCACACAATCAGCAGTACCACCGGAATGAAAATGGCGGTCGCCAGCCATAGGTTCATGCGGGCCTTGTAGAGCAGAACCCCCAGCACCAGGCCGGCAAGCAGGTAGAGAATGGAAGAGCCCGCCACGGCGGGCCCATACGCCTGTCCCCCTTGAACGCTCTTGAACGTCTGGGCGGTGATATCGGTGAAGGCAATGATCACGTATTCCAGGCACAACCAGACAAATATCAGGAAGAGAATATGGGAGGTGGGGGACATGTGTTCCTTGACCACCTCGCCGATCGAAGTGGCCTTGTGCCGGATGGAGGCCACCAGGGAGGCGTAATCGTGCACGCCCCCGATCAGCACGGCGCCAAAGAGAGTCCACAACAGGGTCGGAAGCCAGCCGAACCAGATGCCCGCCAGGATCGGGCCGACGATCGGACCGGCTGCAGCGATGGCGGAAAAATGCTGCCCTAGCAGAAGCGCCGGCTTGGCCGGCACGTAGTCCAGGCCGTCGTTGATCTCGCAAGCGGGGGTGGGGCGGCTGTCATCGAGAGGCAGGCGATCACTCAGGATGCGCCCGTAGAAACGGTACGCGAGGAGGAATACCAGCATCGCCAGCGCAACAATCTGTATGATCATGGTGTATCCTTCCGGAATCGAAAAGGGTCCCGCCCGTGGGTGTTCAAGCTAGCAGGGCCAGGCGGCCTGCCTCAATTTCGGCATCGGAAAGCGAGGCCGCCCGCTGGAAAGCCTCACTGAACTCCTGGATCGTTGGCCACCGCGCGCCGGGGTCGCGCGCCATGCCCCTGCGTAACACGGAGGCGATATCGCCGGGCATTCTGCCGTCGGCCGTCGGCTCCTTGTCGTACATGTGGCTCAAATCGTGGCGCTTCGGGAAGGCCGGCCGCCCCGTGAGTGCTTCCCAGAGAACGACGCTCAAGCCGAACACGTCTGCGCGGGCATCGATAACGCCGCCCTCCACCTGCTCCGGCGCCATGTAACCGGGCGTGCCCTCGATATAGCATCCCGGATTCGCCTCAATCGCCGTCGCCGTTCCGAAATCGACGATCTTGATCACGCCCTCGAGCGTCAGCATGATGTTCTCGGGCTTGATGTCCCGGTGCAGCACGCCCCGGGTGTGGGCATACGACAAAGCCCCCACGCAAGCCTTGGCTATAGCTGCCGCACTGGCCAAGTCCAGACCTCCGTCTTTCCGCGTCAGGATATCGCGCAAGGTTCCGCCCGCCACATACTCCATCACGATGAAAGGACTGGTGTTCCTGAAGTCGACGGTGTGCAATCGGACGATGTTCTCGTGCGTCAATTTCAAGGCCGTGACGGCCTCATGCTTCATTTGCGCCAAAGCCTGACTGTTGCGCAAGCCCTTCGGCGGAAGAAACTTCAACGCCACCTCCACATCCAGCTCACGATCCCACGCCCTGAACACCCGGGACCGCCCGCGGCTCGCATCCTTAAGGAGCCGATATCGCCGGCTGAAGAATCCGGGCAGCGACATAGCCGCCCCGCCACCATGATTTTTGACGGATTCGCTGCAGGCATCTGCCGGACGGGGCGGCGTACGATTTGGAGGGGGTGGCGTGCGATTCGGGGAACAGGGCTCGCGCCCGGCCTTGGGCTCTGCCGGTATTGCCGTCCCTTTTTTTGCCGGGTTTGCACGAACCGCCCAGGGCGGAAATCGTATATTCCTGGTTCCCGTTAAGACCTTGAGCGATATTCCCTCAGGCCCATTCGCTGCGGACATCTTGGCACTTCCCATACGCAGTTCCACCTCTCGGGATCCGGATTCAAGAATCCCATGGGGGAACGTTTATCAAAACGGGCCGCTGTCGGCAACTTCCGCGATGCGGGGGGGCGTGGGGCCCCATTATAGCAATCTTGTTAATGTTCCTTTTTGTTTGCCTTGTGGTCCGGCGGCGTGTATCTGAAACGTTATTGCTCAGGTATTCAGAATTCAGGAGTCAGGAGTCAGGATATGAGGAGAACAAGGACGTGAGTCAGGGATTCTGGTCCTGTCTTTGCGTGGGAATCGGAGGCTTGCTCGGTAGTCTGTGCCGGTACGGCCTGGCGTTGCTGACCCAGGGATACTCATTTACCCTGCCGCTCGGGACCTTGATCTCCAACCTCGCCGGGTGCCTGGTGATCGGCCTGATTGCGCAGATCACCGCCGATACGGAACTTGTCTCGCCGGCCACGCGCTTGTTCCTGGCCACCGGCTTCTGCGGCGGGTTCACCACCCTGTCGTCCTTGATCTATGAACTGATCCAGATGACCAAAGTGGGGGAATGGTGGTACGCCTTCCTCTACCTCAACGTCACGTTCATCGGTGCCGTGGCGGCGTATGTCCTGGGAACATGGGTCGTGAAAGTGGTCCTGAAAGTATAAGGAGGCCGGGCATGGAACTCAAAGGCGAAGCCAAGTTATTGCGCATATTCATCGGTGAAGCCGACAAACACCACCACCTGGCGCTGTATGAGAGCATCGTCAAGGAGGCCCGGAGCGCCGGTCTGGCCGGGGCCACCGCCTGGCGTGGCGCCATGTCGTTCGGCGCCTCCAGCCGCATCCGCTCGACCAAGGTTCTGGACCTGTCCTCCGATTTGCCCATGATCATCGAAATCGTCGATGCCGAGGACAAGATCGACGCCTTCCTGCCCCGCCTATCGGTGCTCTTTGAGGAGTCGCGCGGCGGCGGATTGGTCACCCTGGAAAAGGTTCAGATCATCAAGTACCAGCACGGATCGAAATAGCCTGTCTTCCCATGCACCCCTTACCCCCTCTTCCGCGTCTGTCGACGGCGCCTGCCTTCCGCCTCGGGGTTACCTCCTACGTTCATCCGGCGGAACTCCTTCCCAATGTGGAGGCGGTGGCGCCGTTCGTGGATGATGTTGAACTCGTCTTTTTCGATTCCGGGGAACACTCGAATCTGCCGTCCGCCCAGGATATCCGGACCCTGCAACAGATGGCCGACGCCCACGATCTTACCTACACCGTGCACTTTCCCATCGACAAGGCGCTGGGCAGTCCGTCGCTGGCGGAACGCGAAGCCCTTTTGGACCGGATGCTCCGGATCGCCGATCTTTGCCGTCCACTCCACCCCCACGGATGGATTCTGCACGTGGAGGGCATTGCGCCCTCCGATACCGCCGAACGGGTTCTCGAATGGCAGTGTGATGCGTTGCCGTTGCTGGACCGCCTTGATCGTCACCTGGCCGAGACGGAGCGTGTCTGTGTCGAAAACCTGGCGTATCCGTTTGACTGGTGTGCTCCGTTCCTGGCGCGTTTCCCCTTCAGCGTCTGCCTCGATGCCGGCCATCTCTGGCAGGGCGGATACGACTGGCGTGACCATGTGCAGCGCCATCTTTCCCGGATGCGCATCGTTCACCTCTACGGAACGGCCGCAGGTTCACGCCACTTCCCGCTGACGGTCTCACCGGTGCCGCTCGTCCGGGATTTCCTGGCTGCCCTGGGGGACTATGCCGGAGTCTTGACTCTGGAGACCTTTGGATACGATGATACAAGCTCTTCACTGGAAAGGTTGTCGGAATGTCTGAATCGGTCAGTCGAAAAGGGCGTGTAGTCCTGGTGCTGGGCGGAGCCCGGAGCGGCAAGAGCACCTATGCCCAGCGGTTGGCGGAGCACTGGTGGGCCCACCCTCTCTATCTTGCCACGGCCGAGGCGCTCGACGCGGAAATGGTGGCACGGGTCACGCTCCACAAACAGAAGCGTGGCGCACGCTGGTCCTGCGTGGAGGAGACCCTTGAGGTTGCGGGGATCATCCGGAAGGACACCCCGTCGCACGATGGCATCCTGATCGATTGCATCACCCTCTGGCTGTCCAATGTACTCCTTAAGGAAGGTGAGCCGGCGTTTCAGGCGCGCAAGGAAAGCCTGCTTGACGCTCTCCGGACAACCGCCGGCGATGTGATCCTGGTCAGCAACGAAGTGGGAATGGGCGTGGTGCCCGACAGTGAACTGGGCCGGCGATTTCGCGATTTACAGGGATGGATGAATCAGGATCTGGCGGCGGTCGCCGACACCGTTGTTTTCGTCATCGCCGGCCTGCCGTTAGTGCTCAAGGGCACGCTTCCACTTTAGCCACCAATTTGTACATTGGCGTATCGCCGGCCATCGGGGCATGGGCA
>JBAXWO010000003.1:0-24151 GCA_037128375.1 bacterium | reverse complement strand
GGCCAATATATAAAATATGAAAAAAGATTTTAAGAAAAAAATAAAATCATATTGGCGTGAAATATTCTTAAAATTGCGTTCATTTGGTTTACATAATGAGTCAAACTTTTTTATTCAGAACCTGGCGGTTCTGATTGGAGCAGGAACCTGGCCACATCGAGGAACCCCTCGACATGGTCCATGTCGTTGGAATAAACGGGAAGGAACCGGAAGCGGACTTTGCGGCAGGTGTCGCGGTAGGTGGCCGGGTCGCCGTGAAGGTCGAGGCCGATCAGATCGACCCGGGGCGTCATGACATCCCGCGCCTGGAGCGATTCAAGGCGGATGATGCCGTCCACCATCATCCGTTCCTCCTTGTTCAGCACGCCTTCCTCATGGCTCACATCCACGGCGGTGAGCAGTTCCTGCTCCGTCAGGCCGGTTCGTTTCGGGGTCAGGTACTCGTGAAACGAATGGGTGATCCAATCCAGCACGGTATGCACCGGGGTGCACAACCAGATGAGAACTTTCAGCGGGACGATGTAATAGCGGGCCAGGATCTCCTGCTGGCGGACGGCCAGGCGTTTGGGAGTGACCTCGCCGAAGACGATCAGGAGGATGGTCATGGTCGGGATGGCGACGGCTTCGCCGTAGGGGTGCAGAAAATGATCGGCGATCACAAACCCCAGATTGGCGGCGGCCACGTTGACGATGGTGTTACCGATCAGCACGCTGGAGAGGAGGTCAGTGGGGGAGGCCAGCAAGAGCTCGATTTGCTTCGCGGCCTTGGGCGCGTGGCGGCGGATGCGATGAATCTGCATGGGTGAAAGGGAGAAGAGCGCGGTCTCCGCGCTTGAGAAGAAGGCGGACAGGCCGAGCAAAAGGACCAATACCACGCATTCAATCAGCACTAGGGCGGTCATTAAGTTTCACCTTGCAGGAGCGGGTTAGATTAAGAGGGACAAAAGCGGCAAAGTCAACCGCAAACCCGGCCGGGAGGGGCGGTTTTTAGTTGTTCCCCGCGGGCGGGCTGGGTACCCTCTAGCCGGTGTGAATACCCTCTACACAACCACGATCACAGACGAGGCGCGACGGCGAGGGATTCGCGTTGCCGTGATTGACCCTGTGGCACCCATTTTCACCCTGCGGCATGCCGGGCGGAGCGTGCGGTGTTACAATGCGCTTACCGACCGGATCGGTGCGGTGACGTTCCTCATGGCCCAGAACAAGCGGCTGGCCAACACGTTCCTGAAACAAAACGGGTTTCCTGTTCCCGATCAGGCGCTGTTTACGGATTGGCCGGCCGCCGAACGGTTTCTCAGGCGCCACGGGGCGATTGTCGTCAAACCCTGCACCCAGTGGGGGGGGCGCGGCGTGTCGGTGGCGGTGCGTACGGTGGCGGAATTGAGGGTGGCCATCCGGAAAGCGAGGCGGTTCGAGGATGAGATCGTTCTCGAGGAGTGTCTGAGCGGCGTGGACTACCGCCTGATCTTCGTCGACTATTCTTTCGTGGCGGCGATTCGGCGCCGGCCGGCGACGGTGATCGGAAACGGCCGGGATTCCCTCCGTGCCTTGATCATGCGCCGCAATCGGGAAGAGCGGCGGCGTGATCCCAGCCATATCATTCCCCTGGATGCGGAAACAGGGAGAAACCTGGTGGCGCTGGGGTTGTCCTGGGAAACCGTGCCCACGGCGGGTCGGGAGGTGCAGGTCCGGCTGACCTCCAATTATCACACCGGCGGCAGCATCGACGTGGTTACCGGATCCGTGAGCCGGAAACTGGTGGCACTGGCGAAGCGGGCGGTCAAGGCGCTGAAGGTGCCGGTGATCGGTGTCGACTTCCTTCTGGATGAGAAGACCGGTCGTTTCCGGATCATCGAGCTTAGCCCTGATCTTGCCATTTCGCCCCCCGAAGGCGAAGAGGTCGCCAAACGGTTTCTGGACTATCTGTTCCCGGAAACCGCCACGAGCTGAGATGAGAGGGGCCATGGCCCGGCGCACAAATAGCTTTCCATTTCGGATCAAGCCGCCATAATTCGGCCAGCTTGCGTAAATAAGGAGACCGTCGCATGGATAGCATACCGGTGTTGCACGTTGAGGGAGACTCCCTGGCTGAAGCCTACGAAAGGGCGCTGGTGGCTTTGTACGAGAGGGGAGCGCGGTTCCGGACGCAGTACGACAAGCCCGGTGATCCGCTCAGCCTGGACTCCACGATGAACATCACCGTGCACAATCCAGTGGCGGAACCAATGATCCACAAGGCCTTTCCGGGCGGGATTGAGGATTTGCGCGAATACGTGATGGAACTTCAGGGCGCCAAGGATCACTGGGTCAAGAACATGAACGATCCCGCCGATACGCGGTGGGAATATACCTATCACGGCCGCCTGGCCCATTACGGTGCCTGGAAGGAAATCCGCGATTACGAATCGGTGGAAGCGGGCTGTTTCAACATCAATCAAGTCGAGGCCGTGATCAACAAACTTGTCCGCCAGCCGTTCACCCGGCAGGCCCAGATGATTACCTGGATGCCGAATACGGACCTCGACTGCTACGATCCGCCCTGTCTGCAGTCCCTCTGGTACCGGATCAATGAGGACGCCGGGGGCGTGTGGTGGCTGAACTGTAATGTCCGGTTCCGGAGCAACGACGCCTGGGGCGCGAACTTCATGAACATGTTTGGATTCGTTCTGTTCAACCGGGACGTGATCGCGGCGGAGGTCGCGAGGCGGGCCGGGCGCACGGTGAAACTGGCCCGCCTGAACTGGCAGGCGGACTCGTATCACATTTACGGGAAGGATCTGGATGCGGCGCGGCAGCGCCTGTTCGACCGGATTCAAACAACTTCCTTTGCGGATCGCGTGTACCAGTTCTCGGATTCCATGATCCAGGAGATCTACAACGAGGCTGAGGCGGTCGTGAAGGAAAAGATCAGGGAATTTGACGCGCGCTAGGTGCGGCCCGGTCCTCGATTCAAATGCGTTTACTCGTCACAGCCGGTCCGACCCGCGAGTTTATTGACCCCATACGGTTCATCAGCAACCGCTCCTCGGGGAAAATGGGATATGCCGTTGCGGTGGCGGCCCGGGATCGCGGCCATGAGGTGGTGCTTATCTCGGGACCCGTGGCGGCGCTGTTGCCGCCGCACGGAGTCAGGCTGGTCTCCGTCGTGACGGCGGCGGACATGCTGGCGGCGGTGGAGGCGCATCTCGACTGGAGCGACGCGCTGATCATGGCGGCTGCGGTGGCGGACTGGCGTCCGGCTGAACCCGCCGCCCGGAAACTCAAGAAACTCGATCGGTTGACCGAGTTGCGGCTCGAACCGACGGCGGACATCCTGATGACGATTGCCCCCCGGAAGGGGGGGCGGGTATTTGTGGGTTTTGCGGCGGAAACGCATGACGTGCCCGGCGAGGCGCGACGGAAGTTGAGCCGCAAGGGGCTGGACGCCATTGTGGCGAACGATGTGAGCCGGGCCGATGCGGGCTTCGATGTCGAGACCAACCAGGTGCTCCTGTTGACGAGCGAGGGCCCCGCGCAGGAATGGCCGCTGATGAGCAAGGCGGCGGTGGCGGAACGTCTGGTCAAATGGGTGGAATCCCGCCGTGGGGAGCCCGCCGGCGACGGAAGCGTTTCCGGTGAGAAAGGGGAGGCCCCCCCGGTGAGCGCGCGGCTGGCCCGCCAGATGGGATTCATACAGGAGATCGACAGGCTGAAGGGTGTGTTACGGCGCACCCTGCTGATGGACGGCTCGCGTTACGAGAATGATGCGGAGCACTCGTGGCACCTGGCGGTGATGGCGGTCTTGCTCAAGGAATACGCAAACGACGCCAGCCTCAACCTGGAGCGTGTGATCAAACTGGTGCTGGTTCACGATCTGGTGGAAATCGATGCCGGCGACACCTACTGCTACGACGAGGCGGGGCATCTCGACAAGGCGGCGCGCGAGCAGGCGGCGGCTGACCGGATTTTCGCACTGCTGCCGGGAGACCAGGCCGCCGAGATCCGGGCTTTATGGGAGGAGTTTGAGGCGCGTGTCACCCCCGAAGCCCGGTTTGCGGCCGCCTTGGACCGCGTTCAGCCGTTGCTGCACAACTATGGCACGGGTGGTCGGATCTGGAAGCAACACGGCGTTTGCAGTGGGAAGGTCCGGGACCGCAATCGGCATGTGGAAGAAGGTTCGCGGGAACTGTGGCACTACGCCGAGTCGCTGATCCGGAAGGCAGTTGATCAGGGATTTCTTGAGCCTTGAAGGAACTGGAATGATAAGGCGCGTCTCTGTTACGATGGCCTTCGATCGGAGAGGAAGAAAGAGCGATCATGGGTGAACGTCCGAGAAAACTGCTTTTCGTGAGCGCGGGGGATGCCTGCCGCGGCCAGATGGCGGCGGGTTTTGCTCGGGCCAGGAATCGCGCCAATCTCACCGTGCTGCATGCGGGGATCAAGCCCAGGGGGGTTCATCCCCTGGCGGTTGCCGTCATGGCGGAATGCGGCATCGATCTTTCCGGTCAATCCTCCCTCGCCATGGAGGCGCCGACGGATCGCGATGGCGACCTGGTGGTCACGCTGGGGAGCGAGGCAGCGGCCTTCTGTCAGAATCTGGTGGGGAACCCACCGCAGGTTCACTGGGACATTCCCGATCCAAGCCTGACGGGGGGACCCGAGGTGGAGCAACGCAACGCCTTTCGTGCGGCGCGCGACGAAATCCGCCGGCGGGTGGACAATCTCTATGACGAAGGGTTCCTCGCGGCACTGTTCCAGGCCAAGTCCAACACGGATCTGATTCTGGATCATATTTCCGAAGGGGTCATCGCGCACGACTTGCAGCGTCGAATCCTGTACTTCAATGCCGCCGCGGAACGGATCACCGGGTATAAGCGCGACGACGTGATCAGCCGCGACTGTCACGAGGCCATTGCTGGCGGCCTGTGCGGCGGCAAGTGTTCGTTTTGCGACGGTAGCCTGCCGCCGGCGGATAACGTTGTGAAGGAGGTCGAACTTGTCACCGCCAGCGGCGAACGGCGGCACATCGCCATGGTGGTCAGTTATATGCTGGACCAGACCGGCCGCCGAGCCGGGGTTCTGGCGTGCTTTCGCGACCTGACGCGCGAGACGCGCCTGGCGCGGCGTCTGGGGGAAATCGAGCAATTCGCCGGAATTGTCGGGCGCGACCCGAAGATGCTGGCGTTGTATGACCTGATACCTGAGTTGGCCGAGTCTGCCGCGCCGGTGCTGATCCAGGGGGAGAGCGGCACGGGCAAGGAATTGATCGCCGCGGCGTTGCACAACGAGGGGCCGCGGGCCAACCGCCTATTCGTTCCGGTCAACTGCGGAGCCCTGCCTGAGGGCCTGCTGGAAAGCGAGTTGTTCGGTCACGTGAAGGGGGCCTTCACCGGCGCCATCCGGGATAAGAAGGGGCGTTTTGAGTTGGCCGATGGCGGGACGATCTTCCTTGATGAGATCGGGGACATCTCTCCGATGATGCAGGTCAAATTGCTGCGCGTCCTTCAGGAGAGCCGTTTCGAGCGGGTGGGTGGGGAGACCTCCATCAAGGTGAACGTTCGCGTGATCAGCGCGACCAACAAGGATCTGACCCGGGAGATGGCCGCCGGGAAGTTCCGCGAGGACCTCTACTACCGGCTGAGCGTGGTGCCGCTGACGGTGCCGCCGCTGCATGAAAGGCGAAACGACATTCCCCTCGTGGCCAATCACTTCCTTAAACGATATGCGGGGGAGGCGTCCCGGAAGGATATGTCTTTCTCGGCCGAGGCGATCGACTTCATGCTCTCCTATCATTGGCCGGGCAACGTGCGCGAACTTCAGAACTGGATCCAGTTTGCCCTCATCAAGTGCAAGGGCACGGTCATTGGGCTCGAACACCTGCCGCCCGTGGCCCTGCGTGCCGTGACGGGGCGTGCACCGGACCGCGAGGCGCCGCTGCCGGTGACCTCCAAGGGGAAGGCCCGGCTGGGCCGGGACTCTGTTCGCGCGGCTTTCGAGAAGGCCGGCGGCAACAAGGTCGAGGCGGCCCGTCTGCTGGGTGTGTCGCGTGCCACGCTGTATCGATATTTGACTGAGGAGGCGGGCTCAGCGCCGTACAAGGTGGATCAAGGCGGGGGATGACAGCGCGCTGACGGCGTGATAGTATGCGGAGGGAAGTTGAAAAAAGGGGGTGGCGATGAAGAAAAAAGTGAATCGACAGCAGGCGCGTGGGCGGAAAGAAGAAGAGGGTTGCCTGGATGACGTCAAGAACCCGCTGGTTCGGGCGTTTGCCGGGAACCTGGCACGGTGGCGCCGGGGAAAGGGCTACACTCTTAAGGACGTGGCGACGGAGTTAGATATGTGCATCTCCATCGTTTGCGAATGGGAACATGGACGCCGTTTCCCGTCGGTGGATCACCTCCTGGCCATCTCCCTCATCATGGGCGTTCCGGCCTGGACCCTGTTGCGCGAAGCACCTTGAGCCGGGGTCGGTCGCTCTCACCTTCCTGAATGCGATAGCCGTGGGGCCTCAATGCCCTTGGGACTGTTCGTCGTTATAACGGACCACGCATCGGGCGGCGGACGGGCAGGTTTGGCAGTAGCTTCTGCGGAATTGAAGCGCGAAAGCGCTTAGCAGGTGATCGACGAAGTCCTGCTTGGCCTCTTCGCTTCCCACTTCTTTGCCGATCTGTCTGCTCAGCAGGCACCTGTTCGCGGCGATAGCCCCTCGCAGGCTATCCCGTTCAGCCGTCAGGAAAGCGGAAAAGTTCTGGCAGCCACTCATGGTTCCCTCCTCTCTTTTCGGGCTAATCATACCGTGAATTCAGGAGGGGAGTGTCAAGGAACCGCAAAGAGTATGCAATATTTGTGCAAAAACGGTTCGGAAAAAAGACTTGCGCGGACGAAGAGGGTGGATATGATCAGCCCCATGAAAACCAACAAAATCCTGCATTGTTTCGGGTTGATTCTCGGGCTGGCTGTGGCGGCGTCGCGCGTAGCCCTCGCGGAAGTGTCGCAGTCATTCGATGTTGGCGCCAAGCAGCATCGGGACCACTCGAAATTTGAAGCACTGCCGTATGGCGATGGCGACCTCGCCTACAGCGTGGCGTACGAATATCGCGATAATGACGCTCTCTGGCAACTGGCCTGCGATCTGACCCCTGACCTTACGGGCAGTGATGCCTCAGGGGCCAGCGCCGAAGGCAGATATGCGGTTAGTCCCCAGTTGAACTTGTTGCTCTTGGATCGCGTGTTCCAGGGCGGCGCAGGCGTTCTCTCGACCTACACCCACAGTGATAGCGGCGGTGACTGGATGGACTTATACTGGCAGCTCATCCTTGGAATCAGGCTGCCGTTGCCCGGAGCGATCTCGGTTCAGGCGAACGCCTACTACGTGTTTGAGAGATGGGGCGATGCGGCGGATTTTGACTCCAACAATATCGAATTCGGCGCTTACGTCGGCTATAAGTTCTGAACAGCCGGGTTCCGCCCGTGCATCAGGACCGCTCCGCGGCTTCGTGTGAAGGCTACCGGGGCGGGGTTTTGTTTTGATTGCCCCGTTTGCTTACTCTATCATCCCCCCGCTGTTTGAGCTAGTCCGGCAGCGGCGCGTGGCCGAATGCCGGACTTGGGAGGGTCGCGATGCCCCATTCCGGGAAAGACGAGTCGGAACTGCGTGATCTGGCGGGGATACTGGCCGGCATGGCCAGTGCCGCGGAGATTTACGAAGTGCTCCATGCCCTTCTCACTCCGCGTGAAAGGGA
Organism: bacterium; assembly: GCA_037128375.1. Classification (GTDB taxonomy): domain Bacteria; phylum Verrucomicrobiota; class Kiritimatiellia; order CAIKKV01; family CAITUY01; genus CAMBRF01. Next base: position 16,427 of record JBAXWO010000003.1, on the reverse strand, counting down.
AGCGATCGCGTTGCGCTGGAAACTGGTCGGCATGCTGGAAAAGGGCATGACCCAACGGGCGATCTCCGCGTCGCTGGGGATCAGTCTCTGCAAGATTACGCGCGGGTCGCACGAATTGAAGTATGGTCCGCGGGGTTTTAAAAAAGCCATTCGACGCTCCGTCGGCGGACGGAAATCCGCGTAACGGTGGCAACGGAGGGGTTGAAAGGGTGATCGCGTATGTTTAGTCCGGTTCCAAGAAAAACCGATTTTCCGGCACAGGAGCGCGAGGTGCTCGAGTTTTGGAGCGCCCACCACACGTTCGAACGCTCGATGGAGCAGCGGCGGGGAGGGGCTGAATACGTGTTTTATGATGGTCCCCCGTTTGCCACAGGACTTCCGCATTACGGTCATCTTCTGGCTGGAACGATCAAGGACATCGTTCCGCGCTATCAGGCCATGCGCGGTCATTATGTGAGCCGGCGTTTCGGGTGGGACTGTCACGGTCTGCCGGTTGAATACGAAGTGGAGCAGGATCTCAAGATCAGCGGCAAACGCGACATTGAAAGACTGGGGGTCGGTGTCTTTAACGAGCGCTGCCGGAGCATTGTCCTGCGTTACACCCGCGAATGGCGCGAAGTGGTTACCCGCATGGGGCGGTGGGTGGACTTCGATCACGACTACAAGACCATGGATCTTCCCTTCATGGAGTCTATCTGGTGGGTGTTCAAGTCGCTGTGGGATAAGGGACTGATCTACGAGGGCCACCGCGTTGTCCCGTATTGTCCGCGTTGCACCACGCCGCTTTCGAACTTTGAGACGAACCAGGGGTATGCGGACGTCCAGGATCCGGCGGTGACCGTCCGTTTCAAGCTGGATGGCGGCGAGCGGACCTATCTTCTAGCCTGGACGACAACGCCGTGGACCCTGCCCTCGAACATGGGGCTGGCCGTGGGGAATGACATTGTCTATGTGAAAATCAAGGATGGCGATGACTTCTACTACCTCGCGAAGGAGCGCGTCGGGGTGTACTACAAGAAGGGCTCCACGCATGAGGTTCTGGAGGAGTTGACCGGGGCCCAGCTGGTTGGGCGCACCTATGAGCCGCTGTTTCCGTACTTCGCGGGATACCGGGACAAGGGGGCGTTTCGGGTGGTGGCCGCCGATTTTGTGTCGACCGGGGACGGTGCCGGTGTGGTTCACCTGGCGCCGGGGTTCGGCGAAGACGACAGCCGCGTGGGGCAGGCCGAGGGGTTGCCGGCGCCCTGTCCCATCGATGAGGAGGGGCGTTTCACGTCCGAGATCGCCGAGTATGCGGGACGGGAGGTCAAGGCGACTGACGCCGATATCATCAAGCGCCTCAAGCATGAGGGAAAACTGGTCCACCAGGCGGTCATCAATCACAGCTATCCGCACTGCTGGCGTTGCGACAAGCCGCTGATCTATCGTGCTATTTCGGCCTGGTACGTCCGGGTGGAACAGATTCGCGACCGGATTCTGAAGGCCAACGCCCAGACCACCTGGGTGCCCGGTCACCTGCGGGACGGCCGGTTCGGCAAGTGGCTGGAACAGGCGCGTGACTGGAACATCTCCCGTAACCGTTATTGGGGGACCCCGCTTCCGGTTTGGCAGAGCGACGACGGGAAGGAAACGATCTGCATCGGATCCTGCGAGGAGCTTGAAAAACTGTCCGGTCACAAGGTTTCGGACCTGCACAAGCATTTTGTGGATGCGATCGAGATTCCCTCCCGCGAAGGGCGGGGCATGCTCAAGCGTATTCCCGAGGTGCTGGATTGCTGGTTCGAGAGCGGCGCCATGCCCTACGCCCAGGCCCATTATCCCTTCGAGAACCGGCATCAGTTCGAAACGCATTTCCCGGCGGACTTCATCGCCGAGGGGCTTGATCAGACCCGTGGCTGGTTCTACACGCTCATGGTGCTGTCCACCGCCCTGTTCGACCGCCCCGCCTTTCGCAATGTGATTGTGAACGGGTTGGTGCTCGCCGAGGACGGGCGCAAGATGAGCAAGCGGCTGAAGAACTATCCCGACCCGAATTACATGATCGACACCTATGGCGCGGATGCGCTGCGGCTCTATCTGGTGAATTCGCCGGTCGTGCGCGCCGAAGATCTGCGTTTCGCCGAGGCCGGCGTCCAGGAGATGATGCGGCACCTGCTCCTTCCGCTGTGGAACGCCTACGCTTTTTTTGTGACCTACGCCAATGTCGACGGGTGGACCCCGAAGGAGGGGCGGCGGAAGGCGGAAGGGACGGTCAACGTCCTGGATCGCTGGATCCGCAGTTCGCTGGAAAGCCTGTCGCAGCAGGTCACCGTGGCGATGGATCAATACGACCTTCAGCAGTCGGTCCGTTCGTTCGTTCGCTTCATCGAGGACCTGACCAATTGGTACATCCGCCGGAGCCGGCGCCGCTTCTGGAAGTCGCAGAACGATGAGGACAAGGCGCAGGCCTATGAGACCCTCTATTATGTTCTGCTCCAGTTATCGAAGATCTCCGCGCCGTTCCTGCCCTTCATGAGTGAGGTGATCTATCGGAACTTGCGCACGCCGGACATGCCGGAATCGGTCCATCTGTGCGATTTCCCGGTGGGGGACCCCGGCTGCCGCGATGAGGCGCTGGAAAGGCAGATGCAGGCCGTGATGACGGTGGTGACCTTGGGGCGCACCTTGCGCGCGGCCCATGATCTGAAGGTGAGACAGCCGCTTCAGAGGATGCACGTGGCCTGCCGGGATGGGGTTCTGCGTGCCAGTATCGCCGCGCTGCAGGACATCATCCTGGACGAACTGAACGTCAAGGATGCCGAATTCCTGGAGCGCGAGTCGGCCTTTGCCAGGGTCAGGGCCAAGGCCAATTTTGTGAAACTGGGACCGCGGTTGGGGCCCCTGATGAAGAAGGCGGCGGGGGCGATCGCGGGGTTACCCGGTGAGCAGATCGAGCGGCTTGCGGCGGGCGAATCGGTGGCGGTATCGATCGACGGCCAGGACGTCGAATTGACGCCCGGGGATGTGCTGATCGAGTACTTGCCGCTGGAGGGAAGCGTGGTGGCGGCTGAGGGGGGTCTTGTCGTGGCTCTGGACAAGGCGCTGACGCCGGAACTGGTCGAGGAGGGCCTGGCACGCGAGTTTGTGAATAAGCTTCAGAACATGCGTAAGACTGCCGATCTGGAGGTGACCCAGCGCATCACCGTGCAGTTTTGCGGTGACGGCGACGTTCGGCGGGCCGTGGCGAAGCACCGGGACCATATTCTAAGCGAGACGCTCAGCCTGGTATGTGAAGCAGTCGACGACCGGCCGGAAGAGGCCACCGATTGGGATTTGAACGGGCATCCCTGCTCCATGAAATTCACACCCAAAGTGGAGACCGCTGTTCCGGGCGACGGACTTATGACGGCATGACCTCGGCCTCTTCGATGAGCATGATCGGGATGCCGTTGCGGATAGGGTAGCGCCGCCGGCATTCCTGATTTTGGCACTGGAGGTGGTCGCCGTCCTGTTTGACCGCCGACCGGCATTTCGGGCAGGCGAGGATCGCCAGCAAGTTCTTCTTGATTCCGCTTGTCATAATCGTCCTTGGCGCACCAGCGCGACCACCCCGCCCATCCACCGGGCGCGTCGACAACAGGTCTTTGCACTCTGAGACTGGCGCATTCGTTGGCTCCGTTACGCTCCGCGACCTTTACGGTATCTGAATATGCCGGCGTATGCAATCCGCCAGGTCGGCTGGGTTTGTGCGGTTCAGCCGCTCCAGCACCTTTTCCCAGCGGAAGGCGAAACTGCCGCGCTCGTCGCGAAGGCGGTGTTTGAAGAGGGTATCGAAAGATCGCTTGCGCTTGCGGTACTCCTGTTGGATGAGGGAGAAACGCCCTGTAAACGAGGCGAGGTAGGCGGCGGCCACATCGCGGGGGTACGGGAGGAAAGGCAGGCGTCTGTTGATGGGGTTGGCGTAGGCTTCCGCATGGCGCTCAAGGTCAGACGTGTAGTCTACGAACGTTCCGGTATGGTCGGATACGATGATCTCCTCCGGCAGGCCGTTTGCGCCTTCGATGAGGATCTCATCGCCATCGTCGAAGAGGACCTGAGTCTGAAGGTTCATTCGTCCCGCCACGATGTTCGGGGCGGCCGCCCGGCCCAGCAATTCGGCGAATCTTTGGCCATAGAGGGCATTTTTGAAGCGGGAACGGGGGATTTTATCGGTCGCCATGCCCTGAATGTAGTCGCGCTCGTAGTAGGTCGACCATATCATCTGGCCTTCGTACTCAGCCCGTGCGCCATGGTAACGTTCGGATATTTTCCGCGTGGTGATGCGAGAGGGGAGGTTCATGCCGAGTTGGCGGCATCCGAGGCGCCGGTCGAGGATATACTCGGTGTACTCTTCCGCCTGGATGATCGACCACAGGAGATCCGCCCCGTCCTCCAGGTGTTCGCGAATCCCCCACTTCTGCATGCGCAGGATGCGGACCAGGGCTTTCGTCTCGGTCCGCTGTTTGACCTCGGCGACATAGACATCGCGACGCCCTGCGGCGTGGGGACGCTTGGAGAGGGAGCCGATAACCCTCCCGACATTGACGTGCTCGATGTCGCCAAACTCGCGCACAAAGTTGAAGATAAATCCGCGGGATTTCTCGTCGCATAGTGACCGGAGTTCAGGGGAGACAGGCGACCGCTCCAACTCGTCAAAAATGGAGTCGATGACGAGTTCGCCCTCCTCGATGCGGCCACCGGGCAGCCACTCGATCTGCATGAAGAACTCCGAGCCTATTCCGAGTATGGCCTCTTCGGAAAAGTCGACATCACCCTGGCCGATCAAGGCGGAGAACATGCGGTTGCGCCATTCGGTGTAGTCGGGATTGTCGTCATGCAAGTCCGGACGGACGGCGTCTCTAAATTTCGTTTTGAGCTCCTCGTACCGCTGGCGGAGGATATCGCCGGGCACGGAGGCATCGATGATATCGGCGAAGCTGGCGGAGCCGAAGGAGCGGTTTGCGACAAAAAAAGCCACTTCGGGTTGTCCAAGGCGATTAGTACGTCCTGAAAAGTCGTGAATTTCGCGCAGGTGTGCGCCGAGTTCAGTGTCGGGCAGGGCGCCAAGATCGCAGAATTGCTGGTAGGTCAGGTATCGAGTGCCGCCCAGGCGACTGTAGTAGTAGATGGATCGCCCCCCGATGGAGATATTCGATGACTGAATCATCCGCTTCATTTCCTCGGGGCTCCGGGGCAACGGGGCGATTCTCCAGTTTTCGCCCCGTTCCTTGATCGCGCCCCGGACCCTTTCATTCATGACATTAAGGAATTTGATGTTCTGCTTTGACACCAGTTCCTGAAGCAGGTCGTCGGCTTCAAAAGCGAGCGGCATGTTCTCGGGATCGGGCCGGATGAGGACGAGGGTCTCATCCATGATCAAATCGACGGATTGCTGCCATTCCGCCATCTCCTCTTCTTCGCTCAGGCGGGGAAGGCCGCTGTGTTGCCGTTCGGTGTTCAGGGCCTGGGTGTAGGCCATGCGCTGGGTGGCATGGATGCCCGGGAGCGTGACCAGCGTGCGTGTTCGCGGGAAGATCGTTCCAATCCGCGACCGGAGCCGGTTGTTTTCATCGCGTGCAAAAGGATGTTCACCAATGATACGGATAGTCATATGACGGGAGAAACCATACCACTTTTCCGGATCAGGGTGGCACTGAATTTTATGCGCATCGCAGGCGGACGGTCGCGTGGATGTAACTGGCTTATGGGAAACGGGTTCCACGGCTCTGGACATGGGGGAGTGGAGAGAGGATGAAAACGCGGGGCTGCGGAACTTACTTCTTGACGATGGCGGGGTAGTTCCCGCAGAGTACGCGTGTTATATCAGTATCTGGATAGGGTCAGGGGCTGATCTGATCTAAGAAGGAATCGCTATGTTCAACGCTCTGCTGGGGCTGTTTTCGGACGATATCGGAATTGATCTAGGCACAGCGAACACGCTGGTCTACGTCAAGGACCATGGGATCGTTTTGCGGGAACCCTCCGTGGTGGCCATTCAGGCCGGCACCCGTCGCGTGTTGGCGGTGGGCGAGGAAGCGAAACAGATGTTGGGGCGCACCCCCGGCAGCATTGTGGCTATCCGGCCGATGAAGGCCGGCGTGATCGCGGATTTCGAGATTACCGAGGCGATGTTGAGGTATTTCATTCGAAAGATCCACAACCGCCGTCGGATGGTAAGGCCGCGTGTGATTATCGCGGTCCCCAGTGGTATTACGGAGGTGGAGAAGCGTGCGGTCAAGGATTCGGCCATGCACGCAGGGGCACGTGAGGTGTATCTGATTGAGGAGCCTATGGCGGCGGCGATCGGCGTGGGACTGCCCGTGCAGGAGCCGGCCGGGAACATGATTGTGGATATCGGCGGCGGGACCACGGAAGTGGCGCTTATCTCGCTGGCCGGCATCGTGTTCTGTCGCAGCGTGCGCGTGGGCGGTGATGAAATGGACGATTTCATCACCCAGTACATGAAACGGGTGTATAATTTGATGATTGGCGAACGCACAGCTGAGGACATTAAAATCAAGATCGGGTCTGCCTACCCATTGGCGGAGGAGATGACCATGGAGGTCAAGGGACGCGATCTGGTTTGTGGGTTGCCGAAGACCCTAACCATAACCTCGGAAGAAGTCAGGGAGGCTCTGCAGGAGCCGTTGTCGTCCATTTTGGATGCCATCCGGGTGACGCTTGAGCGCTGCCCTCCCGAACTCTCGGCTGACTTGGTGGACCGTGGAATGGTGATGTCGGGCGGCGGATCCCTGTTGCGGGGGATCGACCAACTGATTGCCGAACATACGGGACTGCCTGTGCATCGCGCCGATGACCCGCTTAGCGCCGTGGCGGAAGGTACGGGTGTTGTGCTCAGCGAGCTCAACGTCCTGCGCCGGATCGCCGCGGGTGAACGCAGTTACTGATCGCACTCCTCAATCCGGGCCGGCTTAGTCCGGTCCGCCTCGCTGACCGGACCGGGCCGTCCGGTCCCTCCTCCTGTTTTTGGGTCCTGGACCGGGGCGCCTGACGTTCCGGCGGGTCGGATGCGGAATGGCTGGCGCCTGACGCGTCGAGAAAAGGAGTTTGGAGCATGGCGGTGATCAGGTCAGTGGTGGGGAAGAACCGGTGAGGGATCGAAAATATCTCCTTTGGATCGTGCTGGGAACATTTTTCCTGGTCATGTTCAACCTGCCTGAGTCGATTTCGGCCAGTTTGCGCGGCGGCTTTCGCGAGGCGATTGCCTCGTATCAGGGGGCCATAATGCGGGCTTTGGAGGGGCTTCATCGGACGTCGGCGGCGATGGGCAACCTGACGGACCTGGCCGGGGAACGCGACCGTCTCGAGCGCGAGGTGGCGACGTTGCGCGCGGCGTCGGTGGGTCAGGCGCAGATGGCGATCGAAAACGAGGAACTCCGCCGCCTGCTGGAACTCCGCCGCAGGCTGACCCACAAGACGGTGGCCTGTCAGGTCATCGCCCGCGACGACGGTTACGGCTGGTGGCAGACCCTGCGTCTGGACAAGGGGAGCGAGGAAGGCGTTCGTAAGAACCAGCCGGTGATCACCCCTGACGGCCTGGTGGGGAAAACCATCGATGTTTCGGGGCAGACCTGCGATGTGCTGCTGATTTCGGACCGTAATTTCAAGGCGGCCGTGCGTTTTGAGCAGGACGGATCCTATGGCATTCTGCGCGGCGGCGGGGTTTCCCTGCGCGGGGTTCACAGTCTCGGTGTCGTCTGCGCACCCCTTCCGTTTCAGGTAGACTACGTGCGCAAGGACGTGGGGATCAAGCCGGGCGAAGCGGTGGTGACGTCGGGGCTGGGCGGTGCGTTTCCAGCAGGGTTGAGGGTCGGGCAGGTCGCGCAAGTGGCCCCGGATGAAACCGGGCTTTACCAGGTGGCGACCGTGGTTCCGGCGGCGGACCTGGAGCGCCTGCGCCAGGTGCTGGTGGTGATTGGGCCATAGAAGAGGGGCACGGTGTGAGAGAGGTCAGGATAAGACGGGAGAACGGATTCGCATGACAGGAGCGCTGATGGCTTTTCTGTTGCTGGTGGCCACGCTTGTTCAGAGCCTGGTGCCGTCCGCATCCTGGTTGGGGGCGTCCAAATTGCCTTGCCTGCTCGCGGTCGTGCTTTTCTACGGGATGACGCATTCCCTCGGAACGGTGGTTGCCGTCGCGATCCTCGCGGGAATCATCCAGGATTCGCTGAGCCTGATCCCGTTGGGCTACTCGGCGTTCTGTTTTTCGGTTACCGGCTTGATCCTGGTTCAGATCAGGGGCGTGCTTTTTCGCGACAGCGTGGTGACGGTGGCCATGACGGGCGCGCTGGTGAGCGCGGGGGTGGTTCTGGTCCTGTACCTGATGCTGGAGGTGGGCACTGACATGGCCGGTTTGCCGTTGTGGTGGGTGGCGCTGAAAATGGGCGGGAATGCCGTTTTGGGGATGATGACCGCGCCGATAGTCTGGCTGATGGCCGGAACTTTGGAGCGCCAGGTGGGAATTACGCATTCGGATTGGCTGTGATATGGCGGTAGGGCAACAGGTCAGCATGGAACTGCGACGTTTGCGCGTCGTATTATTCCTGATGATGGGCGGGCTGTTCTTGCTGGGCGGCTCCCTCTTCTCGCTTCAGGTGGAGCGCCGTCACGAGTTCGAGCAGAGCCTGCATCGCCAGAGCATGCGGCGGGTTCGTTTACCCGCGACGCGCGGGCGGATATTTGATCGTAACGATGTTTGTCTGGCCGACAATCAACCTTGCTACAACCTGGCTTTTTACCTCGAGGAAATCCGGGCGCCGGGTCGCTGGCAACACACCGTGGACGAGGTGAACGCGCGGCTTAAAAAGTTAACCGGCATCATCGGGCGCCGTCCGGATATTTCGGAGCAGGATATCTGGCTGCACATCCGGAAGCGACTTCCCCTGCCGCTGGTTGCCTGGCGTCAACTCGATCCGGCGGCGTTGGCCCGGCTGGCCGAATCCACAATGGATATGGGGGGCGTCGATATCTACATTGAGCCGGTCCGGCGCTATCCGCGCAATGGACTGGCGGGCCATCTCATGGGGTATGTGGGCCGGGCGGAGTTTACTGACGATGACCTGGAAGGTTTTCAGTACTACCTGTCTGAAATGGAGGGGAAGGCCGGCTTGGAACGTGTGTTCAACAATGTGATGGCCGGCGCAGCCGGCGGCCGCCTGGTCCGAATCAATGCCTCAGGCCTCAAGCATGCCGAGAGCCGGGACAAGGAACCCCAACCGGGGGAGGACCTGGTTCTGGCGCTTGACAGCAGGATTCAGGCGTTGGCGGAAGAGGCTCTGCGCGACGTGCCGGGCGCCGTGGTCGTGCTCGATCCCTCGAACGGCGATGTGCTGGCCCTGGCCAGTTCGCCCACCTTCAATCCGAACCAGTTCGTGCCGTTCCTTTCAGCGGCCATGTGGGACGCGCAGAACAAGGATCCGGCCAGGCCGCTGGTCAATCGGGCGGTGGCGGAGGTGTATCCCCCCGGCAGCGTGTTCAAGCCGGTCACGGCGCTTGCGGCGCTCAACAGCGGGCGTTGCGGGCCGGACTACACGCATGACTGTCCCGGTTACTTCATGATCGGGGCGCATCCCTTGAAGTGCTGGAATCCGAACGGGCATGGCCGGGTGAATATGCGCAAAGCGCTCGAGCAGTCGTGCAACGCCTATTTCGCGGCGGTCGGCCTGCAGTGCGGGTACGAGGCGATCGAGGAGATGGCCCGACAGGTTGGGTTGGGGAAGAAGACCGGCATTGATATCGATAACGAGGCCGCCGGACTCGTGCCGGGACAGGCGTGGAAGAAGAAGATGTGGAAGGATGACTGGCGGCCCGGCGATACCTGTAACGTGTCGATTGGCCAGGGCGCCCTGACGGTGACCCCTATCCAGATGGCGGTGGTGGCCGCGGCGCTGGCGAATGGCGGTACCGTGTACCGGCCCCGACTTGTACTGGGGCTACGGGATCGGGGGGGGCACTTCACGACGAACTATTCGCCGGTAGCGGTGCGGACGCTGGCGGTATCCCCCTCGATGATGACGACGGTGCGGGAGGGGATGCACGATGTGGTCATGGCCCCGACGGGTACGGGGGCGCGCGCCCGGATCGCGGGGGTGGAACTGGCGGGCAAGACCGGGACGGCGGAATTCGGGGCCAAGGAGGAGCGGCGCAAACACGGCTGGATGCTGCTGTTCGGGCCATTTGATCAACCACGTTATGCCGTGGCGATGGTGGTGGATGAGGCGGTATCAGGAGGATCAACCGTGGCGCCGCGCTTGCATGACATGATGGATGCGCTTTTCAATGGCGACGGAAAGCGGGCCGATGGATGAGTGAATTCTTATCCAACCTGCGTTTGCTGCGGCGGATGAACTGGCTGATGCTGGCGGTGATCTGTGCGCTGATCGCCGTCGGGGTGCTGTTCATTTTCAGTGCCACCCAGACGCGGGAAGGGGCCATGACCCAGTTGTATCAGATGCAGATCAAGTGGGCGGTCGCCGGATTGGCCTGTTACCTCGTCACGACCGTCATGGACTATCGCAAACTGCGCGATGTGGCCTGGTGGTTCTATGTGATGGCCGCCATTTTGCTGGTGGCGGTTTTGTTTTTCGGGACGCGGATCTACGGGGCGCGGCGTTGGTTGATGTTTCTGGGGGTGGGGGTTCAGCCCTCGGAACTGGGCAAACTGGCGGTGATCATGGCCGGGGCCTCACTGTTGAGTCCGCCGGCGGAGAAGTTCGCGCGCCTCCCCTCGATGGGGTGGCTTTTTCTCCTGGCGGGGATCCCCATGCTGCTGGTGATGAAGGAACCGGATCTGGGCAGCGCCCTGGTGTATGTGCCGGTTACCCTCGCCATGCTTTACGTGGCGGGGGCGAGATCCCGGCCGTTGGTGTTGCTGGTTTTGAGCGGCGTGGTTCTGGTTACAGTGGTGTTGGCGGCGGTCGCTCTGCCGGAAAAGCTGGGAGTGACACCGGAGCGGCAGGACCGGTTCTTCCGGGCGCTCCGGTTGAGCGACTATCAGCGGGATCGGATCGAAGTGTTTCTTCAGCCCGGGAAGGACCCCATGGGGGCGGGTTGGAACAAGCGACAGTCAGAGATTGCCGTGGGCTCGGGTGGGCTTGCGGGGAAGGGTTTTTTGAAGGGGACGCAGAACATCCTCGGGTTCCTGCCGCGTACGGTGGCGCCCACGGACTTCATCTTTTCCGTGATTGCGGAGGAGACGGGTTTCGCGGGATCGGTCGTCGTGCTGGGTTTGTACGGGATCCTGGTGGTCTGCGGCCTCTATGCGGCCATGGTGGCGCGCGATAAACTGGGGCGGGTGTTGTGTGTGGGGATTGTCACGATGATCTTCACCCACGTGTTTGTGAACATGGCCATGACGATCGGCCTGGTGCCGATCGTCGGCATTCCCCTGCCGTTGGTAAGTTACGGGGGGACGTTCATGTTCGTGACGTTGTTCGCCCTGGGATTGATACAAAGTGTATATGTGCGGCGGTCGGGCATCTGATCCGTCGCCGGAAGAAAAGGAGAAATCGGGTATGTTTGGATTTCATTTCGGAAAGAAGAGCTACAAGCGTGAGATCGTCATCAATGTCGAGAGCCTGGAGACGCGCGTGGCGGTCCTGGAGAACGGCAAACTGGAGGAGTTTCAGGTTGAGCATCCCTCGGAGGAGCGCATTGTCGGCGGCATCTACCGGGGCGTCATCAAGAATCTTGAAGACGGACTGCAGGCGGCGTTCGTGGATATCGGTCTGAAGAAGAACGCGTTCCTGCATTATTGGGATATGATTCCGGAGGATGCCGCACGCCTGGAGGCGGCGGAGGACGTCACGATACGCAACCCCCAGAAAAAGAAGCGCTATTCCAGCCAGGACATCGCCAAGATGTTTCCCGTGGGTTCTGAGATCGTGGTGCAGGTGACCAAGGGCCCCATCAGCACGAAGGGGCCGCGGGTTACCGCCAATCTGAGTATCCCCGGACGCTACCTGGTCATGTTGCCCGGCAGCAACCTGAAAGGCGTCTCGCGCAAGATCGAGGACGAGAAAGAGCGGTTGAGACTGAAGAAGGTGCTGGCGAGGTTGCCGGTGCCGGAAGGGGTGGGACTGATCATGCGGACCGCCGGCCAGGGGGCCAAGCAGCGCAGTTTCGTGCGGGATATGCGCGCCTTGGTGGACGTGTGGGAGTCGATTCAGCTTGGGATCCGTGAAAAAACGGCCCCGTGCTGTTTGTATCAGGAATTGGATCTCGTCGAACGCGTGGTGCGCGACTGGCTGACGGAGGATATTGACCGCATTGTGGTGGACGATCCCCAGAAGTTTGAAAGTGTCAAGGAGTTGGCGTCGAGGATTTCGCGGCGGGTCCGCTCGCGGATCCAGCAGTACGAAGGGGCCGTACCGATCTTTGAGCACTTCAACCTCGAACGCCAGTTGGAGAACGCCTTTGCGCGGAAAGTCATGCTGAAGTCCGGTGGCTACATCATCTTCGAGGAGACGGAGGCTTTGATCTCCGTAGATGTCAATACCGGCCGGCACAAGGGGGCGCAGCAGGAGGAGGTGATCCTGGAGGTCAACACCGAGGCGGCGGACGAGGTGGCTCGCCAGTTGCGCCTGAGGAATGTTGGTGGATTGATCGTCATCGACTTCATCGACATGAAGCAGAAGAAAAATCGGAACGCGGTCTACAAGGTGCTCAAGGACGCCCTGTATCGTGACAAGGCCAAGACGAATATTCTGCCCATTTCCCATCTAGGCTTGCTGGAAATGACCCGGCAACGGGTGGATGAGGGGGTCCTGTCGTCCATGTACGTGGACTGTCCGTACTGTAAGGGGCATGGCAGCGTGAAGTCGCCGCTCTCGATGAGCGTGGAGATCCAACGCCAGATGGTGGCGCTGATGCGCCGCTTCAAGGATGCCGGCCAAACCCGGAAACTTCAGATTGTCGTTCATCCGACCGTGCTGGAACGTCTACGCAAGGAGGATGAGGCCATCCTGATGAGCCTGGAGGCGAAGTTTGCGGGCTATCTCAGTTTCCGGGCGGATGGGGCGCGCCACGTCGAGGATTTCGACGTGCGGAACGCGGATACGGGAGAAGTGCTGTTCACCACGGCCGCCGCCCGGGGGGCTTGAGAGGGACGGTGGTGGCGGGGATGAGCAGACGCTTCGGGCTGGCGTGCGGCTGGCCGATGGTGTAGGTTCACCCCCGTTGCAGTGAGGTGGTGTAATCAGGGAGACTGTCGCCTATGAAATCAGCCTGGATCATGGTGTCGTTACTGGCGCTTTTTGCCGGTGCGGGCTGGGCCGCGCCGAACCCGTTCAGTTCCATGGCCGGCCTTTCGGGAATCGCCACGTCTTCGGTGCCCGTGGATATTCAGGCGGGGAGCATGGAGTACAACCGTGCGCGCAACCTCATTGTGGCCTCCGGCAACGTCGTGGTCACCCGTGAAGGCGAGGAGTTGAAGGCCGACAGTGTCCAGTTGAATACGGTCACGCATGATGTCGAGGCGCGGGGCAATGTGGTCTTTACGCGGGAGAAGAACGTGTGGCGCGGAAACTTCATGCGCTACAACTTCGCGACGGGTCTGTGGCAGACCGGAGAGTTCGCCGCCACGTTCGAGCCTTTCTTTGTGAAGGCGGGTGCCGCGGAGATGACCAACAAGACGGAATATGTGCTGAAGCGCGCCGTGGTCACCTCCTGCACCAATCGTCATGACGATTGTCACTACACGCTCTCCTGCCGGGAGCTGTGGGTGGCGCCGGGCGACCGGATGCTCGGGCGGCATACAGTGGTGCGGTTGGGCCGGATTCCCGTGTTCTACACCCCGATCTGGTATCGGTCGCTCAGCGACCGTTCCGTGGGGCTCAGTGCGGAAGTGGGGTCCCGGCAACGGATGGGCCTGTTCCTCCTGACGACGAGCAGGTACTGGATTTCCCCGTCGTTCCGGGGGGTCACGGAGATCGATTACCGTAGCAAGCGCGGCCCCGCCCTCGGGCAGGAAATCGGCTGGCATTTCCCGGCTGCAGGCGCTGAGGGACGGGTCTACGGATACATCATGAACGACGACGGGATCGCCGGCGACAGCACCTATGGGGATTCGGGCCTGGTCAAGTCCCAGCGTTACCGTCTGCGCGTCCAGCACGCGCAGAGTCTTACGGCGCGGGATTATTTCCTCACGGATTTCAATTATTTGAGCGACCCCTACGTCATGGAGGATTTCTTCGACCATGAATACCGGGTCGGCTACCAGCCGCATAACTTTGCCGCGTTGACCCATCGGGGCGACGATATGACAATGGGCTTATCCGTCTATAAGCGCCTCAACGACTTCTACACGGCCGTGGACCGGGTGCCGGAGGCTGTGTTGGATGTGAATCGACAGCAACTCGGCGGGACCCCGCTCTATTACGAAAGCCAGAACTCGCTTGCCTATCTGCAGAAGGTTTACGATGTGAACGGGACGGACGAGGATTACTCCGCAAGCCGTCTGGATAGCGCGCATAAGCTCTACTGGCCCACACGGGAATTCGGGTTTCTGAATGTCATCCCGCGGGTCGGGGCCCGGGCCACCTATTACTCCGAGACGGTCGAGCGGACCATGGTGACCCAGGTGGTTCATGTGGTCACCACCAATATGGTCACGGGTCCGGGCGGGATCACAAGCCCCGTGGTGAACTCCGGGACACAAACGAACGCCACGGTGCAGACCACGGCTTTGGGCAGTGACGTGCGGACGTTGATGGAACTGGGTTTCGAAACGTCGTTCCGGGCGTTCAAGGTCCTGAGCAACGACGAAAACATATTCGGGTCCGGACTGCGGCACGTGGTGGAGCCCTACGCGAACTACACCTTCATCCCCGAACCGAATCTAAGGCCGGACAATCTCTATCAGTTCGACAGCGTCGACGGGTTGGACAAGCAGGATACGATCGCGCTGGGTGTCCGCAACAAGATGCAGACCAAGCATGGGCTGCGCGTGGACGATATCATGGACCTGGATGTGTTCACCACCTACAACCTCGCCGACGAAACCAATCGCCCGTTCTCCAATGTCGGCGTCAAATCGGAGTTCCATCTGGCTTCCTGGTGGCAGGTCTTCATGGATGCGAGTTACAATACCTACGACAGTGAACTCGGCTCCCTCAACGCCCGGACCCGTATCGGGGGCGACATCTGGAAGGCGGATGTCGAGTATCGGAACCGGCTTAATGAGGCCAGCCTCCTGACGTCCGATCTTTCCTTTACGCCCAATAAGCACTGGGCCTTCGGCATATATGACCGGTATGAGTTCGAGGCGTCACGCCTGGAGGAGCAGGGGTTGTTTGTGACCCGCGTTCTGGACTGTCTGGCGTTCAAGACCGGTGTGGGCTATCTTCCCGGTTATACTCAGGCCGACGGGGTTGAGCGGGACGATGACTATCGCGTGAGCTTCGAATTGTGGCTGACGGCCTTCCCCAAGGTGCATCTGGGTTCGGCGCCGCGGAACTAAGCCTGCCGGTGGGTTCCCGCATCCGGTTGCCCTCGAAGGGTTGTCTATGCTGAACGATCCTCTTTTGGCCGGTGTTAATCGCGATGCCGCCCTTGTGGCGGTCGAGCCCGTTTCTCGAAGCGGGCAACCTGATGCGATGGCGTTGTTCTTCCGCCGGGACGGCGCGACCGTACAGACCTGCGAGGCGTTTTCACCATTTCTTTTTCTGGCCCGGGAGGATCTTTTTCTGGGGCCGCTGCGTGATGCGGTCGTGACGGTTTTGCAGGGAACGGCACCGTTCCGGTGGAAAGTCGCCTTCCCGACGTGGAAAGCCTGCCAGAGCGCCAAGGCCTGGATGGCGAAACACACGGGCCTGGCCGCCGGGGACCCCGCTGCTCCCTATTTCCTCATCAACGATCCGGTGCAGCAGTACCTGATGCAGACCGGTCGGACTCTTTTCAAAGGCATGCATTTTGACGAACTCCGGCGAATGCAGGTGGATATCGAGTGCTACACGACCGAGGGATTTGACTTCTGCAATGCCGCGCGGGAAGGCGACCGGATCATCGCCATTGCCCTGGGCGACCAGACGGGCTGGAAGGAAGTGCTCTCCGGCGCCGAACTGGACGAGCAAGCCCTGCTTGAACGGTTTGTGACGACGGTCAGGGATCGTGATCCGGACGTTATCGAAGGGCACAATATCTTCAATTTCGACCTGCCTTACCTGATGGCCCGCGCCGCCCGGGTCGGTGTCCGCCTTGCCCTCGGTCGCGACGGGAGTGTCCCGATTGTCCGGCCCAGTCGCTTTTCGGCGGGCGAACGGATACTGGCGTACTCCCGGGCCGATGTTTTCGGGCGGCATATTGTGGACACGTATTTCCTCGTGCAGGCCTACGACGTCAGCCATCGGTCGCTCGATGGGTACGGGCTTAAGGATGCGGCCAGGCACTTT
>JBAXWO010000299.1:0-3917 GCA_037128375.1 bacterium | reverse complement strand
GCAGGTTGGCCCCAAAGAGGGTCAGCAGTCCGCCGAATACGGCGACGGGCAGTGTGGTGAGAATGGTAAAGGGATGGATGTAACTCTCGTAAAGTACGCCAAGCACGATGTATTTCAGGAAGATGGCGATGAGCAGCAGAATGCCCAGGCTGGCGATCGAGTGTTGGAACTCATAGGCATCGCCCACGAACCGGCCGGTGACGCCCGGAGGAAGCACTTTGGCCGCCTTTTCCTCGATGGCCTTGGTCGCATAACCGAGCGGCACGCCGGGGAAGAGGCTGAACGAGATCGTCGCCGCCTCCTGCTGCTGGGCGTGCGGTACATTCTGGGGCCCGGCATCCTCATTGAGTTTCACGACTGAATCCAGGGGAATGAGGGTTCCGCTGAGTGAATGCAGGTAGAGCATGGAAAGATCGCCGGGCACGCGCTGGTGCTCCTTTTCGACTTCGGCGATCACCTGGTACTGGTCCTGGTCGGTCGTGAACTGTGTCACGTAGCCGCCTGCATAGGCCAGGGCCAGAGACTGCTCAATGGAGGCCGCCGTAACCCCGAGGGCGGAGGCCCGCTCCCGGTCGATCGTCACGTTGAGGCGCGGCATGTTTAGTTTGACGCTGTTCTGAACGGCCCAGGGCTGAACCCCTCCGACACTGCGGATTTCCTGCTCCAGTTGCTGGGCGGTCCGGTACACCGTTTCGCGATCGAGGCCCATGAGCTGGTAGGCGTACTCGCTGCCGGCGGCCGTGGACTCGGCTCCGGAACTGATCTTGAGCACGGGTGCGGGCCGGAGGGCGCACAGGCCGTCGGGCAATGCCATCAACTGGCCCATGAGTTTTTGGGCGACCTGGTCGATGGGTGCCCGATCGTGCGGCGGTTTAAGGCGGATGAAGACAAAGCCGAAACTCTGATCCGCGCCCGGGAAAATCCCGGTGACGTTCCCCACCTGCGTGACCTCATTGGTGTTTGACCGGACGATGGCCGAGACCTTTGTCTGATAGGCCTGCATCTGTTCCGTGGAGGCGCCCTGGGGCATGATGATCGCGCCCATGATGAAACTGCTGTCGCCGGGCGGCAGGAACGTCTTGGGTAGGACGAGATACAACGCGGCGGTTCCGAGAATGCAGAACACCCAGGTCACCAGTGCCATCCATTTGTGGTGGAGCTGCCAGTGGAGGGCCTTGCCGTAACCGCGCACCATGCCGCCGATAAAGCGCGTGATCCACCGCTGAAGGCGGTTGGGGTCCTTGTGATGCTTGATGATCCGGGCGCACATCATGGGGGAAAGCGTCAGCGCCACGATCGTGGAAATAACGATGGCGGCAATGACGACCAGCGCGAACTCGCGGAGGTTGCGACCGACCGCCCCGCTCATGAAGACGAGCGGCGTGAACACGATGATCAGGGCCGCGCTGGTGGAAATGACGGTGAAGGTGATTTCCTTCATGCTCCGCACAGCGGCGGGGATGGGTTTCATGCCTTCGTCAAGATGGCGGACGGTATTCTCCAGCACCACGATGGCGTCATCCACCAGGAACGTGACGGCCAGAACGATCCCCATCAGGGACAGCGTATCGAGGTTGAATCCCGAAGCGAACATGACGAGGAGGGTGCCAAGGATCGTAACGGGCAGAACGATGCTGGGGACCACCGTTTCCCGTATGCGGCCGAGAAAGAAGAAAATCACCAGGATGACCAGCGCAAGCGCGATGAGGACGGTGACCTGAACGTCTCTGAGCGATTCGCGGATCGGCGCCGCTCCATTGAAAGGGGTGGCGATACTGATGTCGGCAGGCAGTTCCTTACGCGCTTTCTCAAGAGCCGCCATGATGCGATCCGCTACTTCGACGGTGTTGGCGCCGCTGACGCGCGAGACGGGCATGATCACGCATTTGTTATGCTCCGGCTGGCCCGGCAGGCCGTAGCGGATATCCACGAGATCGTTGGCCACGCTGTCCACGCAGTGGGCCACATCCTTCAGCCGTACCGGAGAATGATTACGGAAGGCGACGATCAATTCCCCGTATTCCCGGGCCGTTCGCAATTGCCCCTGCGGCTCAATGGTGAACGTTCGCATGGCCCCATTGAGACTGCCGCCGGGGATGTTCACGGTTCCGGCCCGAAGCGCGGCGGCCAGTTCATCCACGCCGATCTTGTAGGAGGTGAGCTGTTCCGGGCTGAACTGGATGCGCACGGCGCGTTTCGCGCCGAAGACCTGCACCTTGGAGACGCCTTCCAACATGCTCAATTTGCGTGCGATCACATGGTTGGCGTAGTCGTAAAGATCGGCGTGGAGCAACGTATCGGAATAGACCGCGATGTAGAAGATCGGCGAATCCGAGGGGTTGAATTTCTGGTAAGTCGGGGGGCTGGGAAGATCGGTTGGCAGGTTCCTCAGTGCGCGGGTGATGGCCGCCTGGACGTCCGGCGCCACCAGGTCCACGTTGCGGTTCAGGCTGAAGGTCAGGTTGATGGTCGTCAGCCCGGCCTTATTGTCCGAGATCATGGATTGCAGTCCGCTGATCTGGGTAAACTCGTTCTCCAGGGGCAGGGCCACCGCACTGGCCATGGTGCCGGGGCTGGCGCCGGGATACGCTACGGTTACCTGGATAACCGGATAGTCCACGGTTGGCAGGCTATTGACCGGGAGGCGAAGGTATGCCCACACCCAGAACACGGCCATGACGACCGTGATGAGGGTCGTCATGATCGGTCGTCGAATGAAGTTCTCTGATAAGGTCACTGTGGTTCCCCCGTCGTTATTTGTCGTTGTGTGGGTTTGTCGCGGGTTGTGCGGCGCCTGGGATTTTTTGCGCCAGGTCCATGACCGCCGCCCCCGGGAACAACATTAACTGGCCCAACACGACCACATTCTCGCCCGCCGCCACTCCTTCGACGATCTGCAGCATGTTGTTATGGCGGATACCGGTTTTCACCATGCGAATTTCGGCCTTGCCCTCCTGGGTCGCCACGTAGAGTTGTGCGCCTCGTTTTCCAAACTGGACGGCGCCGTCCGGGATCATGATCGCGTCGTGCACGACCCCAGCCGCGATCCGGACCTCCACAAATTCTCCGGCCCAGAGTTTGAGGTCCTTGTTCGGCACCTTGCCCCTGAGTGTGACGGTGCCGGTCGCCGGACTGACGGTGTTGTCCATGAAGTCCAGAACTCCGGGGAAGGAATTCGTTCCGTTCCGAGGTGTGACCTCGATCGGAACGGGCCCCGCAGCCATGGCCTGGCGGATCTCCCCCAGATACTTCTCTGACAGGGAGCACTCGACGATGAGCGGGTCATAACTGCGGATGTTGATCAGGCGTGTCAGGCCGGCCGCCACAAGGTTCCCGTCGTCGACCAGCCGCTTGGAACAGACTCCGTCGAGCGGGGAATATACGGTGCATCGGGACAAACTGAGTTTTGCCTGATCGAACGTTGCTTCGTCGGCGCCGAGTTGGGCCGCCGCCGCGTCCACACGGGCCTGGAGGATGTCGAAGCTCTCGCGCGAAATCAATTCCTTGTTCAGCAGGGGGCGGCTACGCTCCAGGGTGATCCGACTCAGGTTAAGGTTGGCTTTATCGGCGGCGACCAGGCCCTCGACCTGACGAACCCGTGCGGCGTAATCGCTGGGGTCGATCTGGAAAAGAGGCTGGCCATTGGTAACCACGGCGCCATCCTGAATCCAGGTTGCCAGGAGCGTTCCGGAGATCTGGGGCGCCACGTCAACACTCATCCGGTCCTCCGTATTGCCGAAAGCCTGGATGATGACAGGTGTATCCATGCTGACCGCCGGCGCAGCCTGCACTGAGAAGGGGTGGGGCGGGGGAGGTCCGCCTCGTTTTCCGCACGCGGATGCCGCCAGCAGCAGGAGGCCGCACACAGGGAGGAGTCGGGTGATTTCTGGGTGTCGTTTCATGGTTCGGTTCCTTAG
>JBAXWO010000298.1:0-3932 GCA_037128375.1 bacterium | reverse complement strand
AGAAGGGAGGTCACCATGCCCACAAGCACCAAGCCGCTGCGTCGCGCATTTCTGAGGTACTTCAGGTCATCACCGCTGAATTTATTCTCGGCGTCCATTTCCAAAAGTTCCAAATGCCCGGTGATCCCCATCAAAGGCGAACGCATGTCGTGAACGACCATGTGCGTCAGATTATCCCGCAAATCCTCCAGTTTTTTGAGTTGCTCATAGTTCTCCCGCAACTGGCGGTTTTGACGCTCAAGCTCAAGCTGAAGCCGGCGTAGCTTCAAATGCGTCTTCACGCGCGCCTCCACCTCTTCGAACTGGAAGGGCTTCGTGATATAGTCGACTCCGCCTACGGCAAAGGCTTTGATCTTGTCCATCGTCTCATCGAGGGCGCTGATGAAAAGGACGGGGATCTCTTTCAATGCCTCGTCAGCCTTGAGAATCGTGCAGACCTCGTAGCCGTTCATCTCCGGCATGTTGATGTCGAGCAGGATCAGATCGGGCTGCTCCTTCTGAATCGCCTGCAGCGCCAATTTTCCGCTCGGTACGGGACGTACCCTGTACCCACGATCCTTCAGCATCCCAGCAATCAACTGGAGATTGGCCGTTGTATCATCCACAACAAGAATATCCGGCACTTTTTGCTCAATGTCAGGCTCTCTCAGTTGCATTTCAGTCACTCCTTTCGCGGGTTGTCAGCGACAGCAAGGTCTGATAGTCGAAACCTTCTGCTAGACGTCTCAGCCCTCTGGCGACAGCCGCATCCTTTGGCTCAATCTGCTGAATGAGATCCAGCATCCGGTCCAAATCCGCGGAAAGCGTGGCCTCATGTAACAGACTCATGATCGCTTCGGGAATAGCCGCCATTTTCTCTTTAAGCCCTTCATCCACGGCAGCCGTTTCAGATTCGGGCGCAGAAGGTTCGTCGGCATAAACATAGTCGACCGTCAATAGCTCTTTGATTTTCTCGAGCAGGACCTCCTCGCGGAAGGGCTTGCCCATGAAATCGTCCGCGCCTATTTCGATCGCCTTCTTCCGGTCTTCGTCAAAGGCGCTGGCTGTTACGCTGACGATCTTCACCTTATCCCCGCCGACGCTTGACCGGATGCGTTGGATCGCCTCGAAGCCGTTCATGACCGGCATGCGCGTGTCCATGAGAATGAGATGCGGATGCCAGTTATCAAATTCCCGGACAGCCTGTTCGCCATTTGCAACCTCCCGGACCTCAAAGCCGATCTTTCCCAACATCAGGGAGAGCAATAGGCGGTTCTCTTCTTTGTCGTCGGCAATCAACACGCGGCGGATATCCTGTCCGGGCTGGAGCCCCGTAATACGGCGCAACTCGACTTTTTTCTCGAGCGCGCCCTCTTGACCTTCATCGAGGTTCACTTCGAAGCTGAAAATGCTTCCTTTACCCAGTTGGCTGTTAATCGTGATGTCGCCGCCCATCAGCCGGACGAACTCCCTGCTGATGGCAAGTCCAAGGCCTGTCCCTGTCTGAATCTTCTTGCCGCTCTCAGCCTGTTCAAAAGGTCTGAACAGTTTCGTGATTTCCTCTTCGGCAATACCGACGCCAGTATCTTCGACCTCCGCCATCAACCGCAAGGCAGACCCGGCCTGGGCCTTGATGCCGACCCGGACGGAAATGCCGCCTTTCTCTGTGAACTTCACGGCATTGCCGATCAGATTGACAAAGACCTGACGCAATTTGTTCTCGTCGCCCACGACACAACCGTGCAGTTCACCCACCCGTTCCACAAGTAAGCACAGTTTTTTTTCGTCCGTACGGATCCGGAACATCATTTCAACTTCATCAAGCATGCCGTTCATATCAAAGGCAACCGTATTCAGGGTGGCGCGGCCCGCCTCGATCTTAGATATCTCCAAAATATCGTTAATCAGCGCAAGCAGATGCTCTCCGCTGCGGGTGATAGTTTGGAGGTGTTTCCTCTGTAAAAGCGTTAAGTCGGTATCGCGCATGATTAGTTGCGAAAAACCCAGGATGGCGTTCATCGGCGTACGGATTTCATGCGACATGTTGGCCAGGAAGGCACTTTTTGCCCTGTTCGCGATCTCCGCGGACAGCTGGGCTTTCTCCGCCACCAACTTAGCGCTCCCCAGCTCGACGTTCTTTTCCTGAAGCACCTGATCCAGGTGTTTGCGTTCGGTGATGTCGCGCGCTGCGGCAAACATGCCCTGCAACTTCCTGTCCCGGTCGTAGAAGGTGGTCGCATTGTAGGATACCACGGTTTCCTTGCCGTTTCTGGCCCGCGCAGTGAGTTCGTAGTTGGCGACTTTCTTGTCATTCAGTACCAGTCTGATGCTCGCTTCGGCTTTCTCCGGATCGGTGAAATTGTCCTTGAACGGTGCACCGATCAACTCGTCACGCGTACACCCGGTGAGCGATTCCATCTGCTTGTTGACATCCGTGATGATGCCGACCGGGTCTGTCGTTATAAGTGCGTCTGTATTCGATTCAAAAAGCGACCGGGTGTAAAACTGGTGATCGCGCAAACGCTGGGCGAGCTGTTTCTGCTCCTCCTCAATCTGCTTGCGGGCTGTGTTGTCCGTGCCGATGAGCAGGTACCCGATGATCGTGCCTTGCGCGTCGCGCAAAGCCGTGACGGACACGACTGCCGGGAGGCGGCTACCGTCCTTGCGGATATAGGTCAGCTCGTAGATGTCCTCAATTCCCCGCGAGGCCTTGAACACCAAGGCCTCGAACCCCGGCGTGATCGGCGTACCGAGCTCACTGCTCAGCGCCTTGGCGCGCGCGATCACTTCCTGCGGGTCGGAAATGTCGGCCGGCGTGATCTTGTTCATCACGTCTGCGGCCGCGTAGCCCAGCATACATTCCGCGCCGACGTTGAAGATCTGAATGACGCCCTTCGCGTCGGTGGCGATGCTCGAAAAGTTCGCGCTGTGAAAAATCGCGGACTGCAAGGCCCCTCCGGTTTTTAGATCCTCCAACTCCATCGTCAACGCCACCTGCCCCCGGTTGGTCTCGGCGAGTTCCTCCTGCAAGGTGCGCACCATCGCCTGCGCATCGTCCAATTGTTGCCGTAACATCTCGCTCTTCATAGGATCACACTCCTGACGACAATCACCGTGGCGTCGTCCTCTTCCTTGGCCAGCAACCTCAAGAATTCCTGGGCGAGGGACTGGGCCGGTTGTTCCGCCACGCCGGGAAAATCCTTCCAGCTCCAGTGCGTGCGCAATCCGTCGGAGTGAAGCACCAGCACGTGGCCCGGCGGCCAGGGATGTTCGGTGACCACTGCCTCCGGCGCGTTGAGGCCGATGACGCCGCGGCGGATGGAGAAAGGAAACCGTTCGGAACTGGGGAATACGCGGGCCTCGATGTTGCCCACGGATGCAAAGGTCAGCCGCCCCTGCCCCCAGTCAAAGCGCGCCAGAACCATCACCACGCCGCGCGTCGCACGGCAGGCGCGGCCGGTGCCACGAAATATCTGTTCGAAGGGCAGATCAAAATGACTCTCCACATACTGCCGCGCCGCCTGGGCGGCGCCGTGAGCAAACGGGCCGTGGCCCAAGCCGTCAATCACTCCCACCAACGCGCTCTCGGCCCATTGCTTGACTACAAAGGCATCGCCGTTGTCCGCGCCGGGCTGGCGCGGGCGTGTCGCCACGCCGAAGGCGAGCGGGCACGAGCGAATGCTGCTCGGGTGCTGACGCACCCATTTGCGGCAAGCGATGCGCGTACCCAGACCGCGTTCCGAAGTGATGTCCAGTTCATCCATCAGGCGATTGACGGCTCCCAAGCCCGTGCCGCGGGTGCCGGCCGTGGAGAAGCGGTCAGCCAGGGCCAACTCGACATCGGCGATGCCCGGGCCGCTGTCACGCGACTCAATCTCCAAACCGACACGCCCGTCGGCGGCGAGCGGCGTCAGGGTCAACGTCCCGCCGTGGGCGTGCTTGATCAGGTTGGT
>JBAXWO010000297.1:0-3936 GCA_037128375.1 bacterium | reverse complement strand
CAGCACCACGGCGGAAACCTCGTCACCCTTCTTCAGGATTTCAGACGGGTGGTTGACTTTGCGGGTCCAGGACATATCCGACACATGCACCATGCCGTCGATCCCCTCTTCCAACTCGATGAACGCACCGTACGAGGTCAGATTGCGAACCTTGCCGTTGACGCGGGCGCCGATTGGATAACGCATGCGCACACCATCCCAAGGATTCTCCTCGGTCTGGCGGATACCCAGGGCGATCTTCTGCTCTTCCTTGTTCACGTTGAGCACGACCACGTCGACTTCCTGGTTAACCGTCAGCACGTCCGAAGCCCGGGCAATACGCTTGGTCCACGAAATCTCGGAGACATGCACCAGGCCTTCCACGCCCTGCTCCAGTTCAACAAAGGCGCCATAAGGCACCAGGTTGACCACTTTGCCCCGCAGACGGCTGCCCACGGGATACTTGGCCTGGATATTGTCCCACGGATTCGTCTGCCGCTGCTTGAGCCCCAGCGAAACGCGTTCCTTCTCCTGATTCACGTCCAGAATAACCACCTCGAGCATTTCGCCAACCTTGGCAACCTCGGAAGGATGGTTGAGGCGACCCCAGCTCATATCGGTGATATGCAACAGGCCGTCCATTCCGTCGAGATCCACAAACACGCCGAAATCGGTGATATTCTTGACCATGCCCTTGCGAACCTGGCCGACCTTGATCTCCGTCAGCAATTCGCGCTTGCGGTCGCGACGACGATCCTCGAGCAACTCACGGCGCGACAGCACGATGTTACGGCGATCGTCATTGATCTTGATGATCTTGAATTCAACCGTCTTGCCCACCAGCCCGTCGGGATCATGCACGGGCGTAACGTCCACCTGCGAACCGGGCAGGAACGACTCCACGCCGCCAACGTCCACGATGAATCCGCCCTTCACGCGGCTGCGGATTTCGCCGTTGACGACACTGCCTTCCTTGTAGGTCTCCAGAACCTTGTTCCAGCGCTCCTGCTGCTCGGCGCGGCCCTTGCTGAGCATGACCATGCCTTCGTCATCCTCAATGCCTTCGAGCAGAACATTGAACACATCGCCGGGTTTCACCGCGGAAATGTCGGGAAATTCACTGGCATGAATCATGCCTTCGGATTTGTATCCGATATCGATCAGGACGCCGTCAGGCCGTATTTCCAGGACCTTGCCCGGAATGATGGAGCCTTCAACGAAATCCTTCAGGGTGTTCTCGTACATCAGCGCCATCTGTGCCCTTTCGGTGGTTTCTTCCACCGCCGCCACAGCGCGCTTCTTTGCCGTCTTTGTTGTCATACTGTTTACTTGTTGTTCTGGTTGACTCAGTTCCACGAGCCAAGGTCACCCGGCACACACATGCCGAAACGCCCAGCCCACCGACTAAGAACGGGTGATAATCCCTGATAACCCGTTGCCGCGCAAGCCTAAAAGCGCCCCCCTTTGAAAAAAACTCCACCCCGCCCCGCTTAAATATTTGACAGAGACCGCCCCTGCGCATGAGTATCCGGGAATGGAAGAAGCCAGCTCCTATCTTGTTTTGTTCTTCGAGCCGATCCGGGCCTTTCTCGAGGACGATGCCGTTTCGGAAATCATGATCAACGGCCCCGACAGGATCTTTATTGAACGACAGGGCCGACTGGAGGCCACTGAGGCGAAATTCGTCAGCGAACCCGCCCTCAAGGCCGCCGCTGTCAATGTGGCCAAGCATGTGGGCCGCCTGTTGAACGAAGAAAATCCCCGACTGGATGCCCGCCTTCCCGATGGTTCACGCGTACATGCCGTGATCCCCCCGCTCTCCCGGTGTGGAACCGTGGTCGCCATCCGGAAATTCAAAAAGGAAAAACTGACCATCGGGCAGCTCATCCAGTTTGGCAGCATCACCCCGGATGGGGCACAACTGATCGACACCATCGTCAAACTCCACAAAAACGTGATCGTCTCCGGCGCCACCTCCTCCGGCAAGACCTCCGTCCTGAATGTGCTCAGCAGTTTCATCCCGGAAAAGGAGCGCATTCTGGTCATCGAGGACTCCAGCGAACTGCAACTTCAGCAGCCCCATACCGTCTGCTTCGAAACCCGTAAGCCCGACAAGAACGACAAGGGCGAGGTCACCATCCGCGATCTGGTTCACTCCGCCTTGCGGCTGCGTCCTGATCGACTGGTGATCGGCGAAATCCGCGGCGGCGAAGCCCTGGATCTCCTGCAGGCCCTAAATACCGGACATGCCGGAAGCATGTCCACCATTCACGCCAACAGCTCGCGCGATTGTCTTTCCCGCATCGAGACCTGCTCCCTGTTGAGCGGTATTGACATCCCCCTCTCCGCGCTGCGCGCCCAGGTCGCCGCCGCCATTGACGTGGTCATTCATACGGCCCGGCTTTCCGATGGATCCCGCAAGATCACCATGATCTCGGAGGTGCTGGGACTAAAGGATGGCGAGTATCAGTTGCAGGATCTTTACCTTTTCAAGATTGAAGGCATCGGCCCCGACGGCAGCTTGAACGGCCACTTCACCGGGACCGGACATGCCCCCCGGTTCATGGATGATGCCCGCCTGCGAAAGCTTCCGATCAATGAGGCGATGTTTCATGTGGTGTAGTGGAGACAGAAATCACAACTCAGGGAAGGCACGATCATGAATAAGTTAACCAAGGTACTCTCACTGGGTTTGGTCGGCGTGGCAGCTTGTTTCCTTGCGGGCTGCGCCACGATGCCGGGCGGTCTTGCCCCTTCAACCACTCCGCTGGAAGGCCGCAGCTACAAGGTCCTGGGATTTACAGAGGGGACCGACAGCCGCATCTGCCTGTTTGGTCTTATTCCCATATCGGGCGGGAATCACATACGCGACGCCCTCCGCGACGCCACCCGGAAGATTAAGGGAGACGCGTTAATCGAAGTCACCGTTGAAGCCTACCACCAATACTGGATCCTCTTCAGCCGGGATGTCACCCGCGTGGAAGGCATCGGCATCCAGTTCACGAAGTAGAACAACGGCGGGACTCTGAATCCCCCTGATTTGCTTTCCGCGTTGGCCTGTTCTCACAAGCCTAAGAATGACTTCTTGGCGGCCTTTTCGAGGAAAACCTCGACCTTGCGGGTCTCGTCGGGCCCGACACGGTAATACTGGAGGAAGGGTTTGAAGCCGGGAGCCGCCACCTGAACCCGGTGGGTCTCGTTGGGAATCACCTCAATGTTGCCGGGTTTGACGGGGGCGCCATCCACCGTCAGCGTCGCCGTCCTGGGCACCACACTGATCACAAGTCGTCCCTTGCCCAGCAACGCCGCCGGCGTGGCGTTTGTTGTTGCTGTCACACCTGACGGAGTGCCCGTAACCGGGGGCACCTGGATTCCGGCGGCGACCGCCACCTTGTCCAGGGCCGACAAAATCAATTCCTTACCCCCCGCCCCTGTCAGCGCAAGGGTCTCGATCCTCGACTTCGAGTTTGCCCCCCCCTCAATCGTAAACGAGGCCGGTTCATTCGCGGAACGTGCCTGTAAGTCCAGATCCTGCCTCGCACCGGCAGCAAGGGTAATCTTACCCCTGAGTTCCTGTCCTGAAATCAAGAGCGGCTGTCCCGAACGGTTGACCAGGCGCAGAACAAACCTGACCTTCTGCGCAGC
The DNA here is from genome assembly GCA_037128375.1 of bacterium. Classification (GTDB taxonomy): domain Bacteria; phylum Verrucomicrobiota; class Kiritimatiellia; order CAIKKV01; family CAITUY01; genus CAMBRF01. The sequence continues at coordinate 312 of JBAXWO010000297.1, read as the reverse complement.
CAGGGACTCCCGCAACGGCGCCATCCGTCCGGCAAACACCGCTTCCGCCGCCGACGCATTCAGAATCTCGTCCGCCGCCTTGATCTGCCGCACCGCGGCTTCCTGGACATCTTTAGGAAGCGAGGTTGAAAAACCATTCATATAGATCTCGGGCGTGTCGCGTCCTTCCGGCTCCAGATAGATCTGATGGCTTTTCTTATCCTGGAATTTCACGACTTTGTCTTCCACGGAAGGACAATACCTCGGACCGATGCCCGAGATCCTTCCGGCGTAAAGAGGGGAGCGGCCTAAATTTTCACGAATGATCCCGTG
>JBAXWO010000296.1:0-3938 GCA_037128375.1 bacterium | reverse complement strand
GCCATGAGCCGAAGAAACAGGCGATCCCGAGCTCATTTCCCTCAAAAACGGTCAGAAAGAGCCGGAAGAGCAATGTTTGCGCCACGAGCCCGAAAAAACCGACTGATAAGATGATGCCAACGCTTTGCCAGTCGGCTTTCTGCTCGTGCGGTTTCACGTCAGCCCTTCCATTTTCCCTGATGTCGGACCTCGGCATCCTCGAGCGGACGCAGGCGTCCGGGAAACTCCGGTGCGCTGGTCGCCCTTCGGAAGCGTTTCGGGAGCTTGCGGGCGGCCGGCCTGCTTCCCCACGCCACGGACAGGATCGCCACGGACACGATCAGTCGATTAAACCGGCGTCGTGTTATTTCCATATGCCGTAAATCCTCCCTTTGCAGTTTGGACAAGAGCCTTCCAGCAGGCTGTTCTGTGACATCTGGTGCCCTGCTCGCCGGATCACGATACGTTGGCACGAAGGACAAAGGGTGTTGGCGCCGTCAGGCAGGAGAACATTGCCGACATAGACGAAGTTAAGCCCGATGGAGATCGCGATCTCGCGAGCCTTGGCGAGCGTGGAAGCGGGTGTCGGCGGCAGGTGGCGCATGCGGTACTGGGGAAAGAATCCCAGGAAATGCAGGGGGGTTTCGCACCCAAGGTTCTCCTTGATCCACCGGCAGAGCGCCGCGATATCCTCCTCCTTGTCGTTGAGGGTGGGAATCACCAGGTTTGAGGTCTCCACATGAACACCGAGGGACTTGGCCACGACCATGTAGTTCAGGACCGGGGCCAGCGTGGCCTTGCAGATCTCCCGGTAGAACCGGTCCGACATCGCCTTGAGGTCAACCGTTACGGCGTCCACAACCCGGCAAAGTTCGCGCAGCGGCGGCTCGTTGAGGTAGCCCGCGGTCACCAGGACATTCTTCAAACCCGCTTCCCGTGCCCTGATGCAGGTGTCCAGAGTGTATTCGTAGTAAACGGAGGGATCGGTATACGTGTAGGCAATTGAGGGGCACGCCTGCTGTCTGGCCTGCGCCACGACATCCTCCGGCGTGAGTCGAAAGGCGACTGCGTCCTCCGGGTTCTGCTGCGAGATTTCCCAGTTCTGGCAATTCAGGCAGTGGAGATTGCAGCCGACCGTTGCAATGGAGAGGATCGAGGTGCCGGGCAGGAAATGGTTCAAGGGTTTTTTTTCAACGGGATCGACGTGAACGGCAGACGGAAATCCGTAGGTGACGGCCCGCAGGATGCCGTCGGTGTTCACGCGAACACGGCAGTCACCGCTCTCGCCTGGCTTGATGACGCAGTACTTCGGACACAGGTCACATTGTACGTCCATGCCTTGTCTCCGCCCAAGTTTCAACCCTCGGGGAGTATACGCCGAGTTCCGGTCGGGTACAATAGGATCGCCAACGGGAACGGGGGAAGGGAATCCCGCGCGGGTGGGGACTTCAGGGCGTCCGGGCCTCAACGGGGCGCGGTGTCTTTCAGCGGTCGCTTGCGCGGCGTTCAGAGCGCTTTTTCGCCACAGCGGTCTCGACGGTTTGGCGAACCGCTTTGGCGCTGGACGGCTTCTCTAGAAATGCGTCCGGGCCCAGTCCGAGTTGCGAATGAATTTCATCGGCTGTGAATGATAACTGGGTTACCTCGTTGACGTTGCTGAAGAAGATCACGGGGAGATGCTGTGTCAGGGGATCCTTTCGTAGTTCACAGAGGACCGAAAACCCGTCCTCGCCCCCCGACATAAGCACGTCCAGAATGACGGCGGCCAAGGGCATCTCCCTTGCGATTCGTACCCCGTCCCTGCCGTTTGAGGCCGTTACAACCTCATAGCAGGAGGCGAGGGCATTGGTTGTGAATTCAAGCCAATCTGGGTCGTCATCCACGACGAGAATACAGAGTCGCCTGTTGGCTTGTTGTCGCGCGCGCGCAGTGGTCATTATCTAAGCATTGTAGGCTTGCATCGCTCCAGTTTAAATGGGATAATACTACGAAAAGTCGGATAAAGCATGTGGATTGAAACAGGGGCGGACGTGAGGGGTGGAGACCGGGTCATAGCATGAATGAGGCTCGTCAGCAGAAACGCGATCCGATGCAGCACCCGTTGCTCCGGAAGCTGAACGACCTTATGGAGTCGGTTACGGGGCTGCGTTTTGTGGTCGTTCGACCGCATGCGGACGGCTGGCAGCAGATATCGCCCGGGGGGCAAGGAAGCGGGTCGCCTGTTTTTTGCAGGCTGATCCGGAGTTCACCGGAAGGCGTGACGCTCTGCAAGATGTGCCACATTCTTCTCGCCTCGGCGGCGGACGGCGGGCTGAAGGATCAGACCTGCCATGCCGGAGCGCACATCCTGTTGGGATCCAGAAGTAGCAGCGGCCGGAAGGGTTTGGCCATTCTCAGTTCCTGTATGTTCTTTGACGCGAAGGATTGGAGCCAGGCTGAGTCTCGCGCTCAAAGACTCAAAATCGATCGCGGGTTGCTTAAGAAAGCCTTCGACGAGCTTCCCCGTCTTACTGATGAGCAACTTGCGATGGCCCGGTTGATTATCGATGCCGCCCTGGATGCCGTCGAGGAGGTCTGCGGCCATACCGACGTCAAGAGCCGACTGGCGATCGTATCCTCCGCCGGCGGGCGGAACCAGGAGGTCCGCCACTACCTTCAGCAACGGCTGAGTTCTGCTACAGGAAGCGTCAATGCGCCTCCCGCCAAACCCCGGCGTCACGCCCGGAGCAAGCCGCTGCTCATAAAGGTCGTGGAGGACTTGATCAACAATCGCCCGGACATCCCCTTAACTGTCGCTTCCGTGGCGGCTGTGGCACATGTCACGCCCAACCACCTGTCCATGATATTTCGACGCCATACGGGGCGCCGTTTCATGGATTATCTCACTGACCGGCGGATTGACTTGGCCAAGCGGCTTCTCCGCGATCTTTCCCTCAACATTTCGGACGTGGCCGAGCGTGCGGGATTCACAGACGCCGGCTATTTCACCCGACGATTCCGCCAGAAGACCCGCCTCTCTCCCCGGGAATGGCGCCAGCGTCTGGAGGGTTGAACTCCCGTGCCCTGCCTTTTTGTCCATCAAAATAGAGTTTTATCTCATTGCGGAAATACAGCCGCTATCTCATAATTTGCGCATGTGTCAAAAGGAACTGAAAACGGACTCCGCCTCCCGGTTGGACACCGATTTGCAACTCGTTCGCGCGAGCATGCAGGACTGTCTTTCCGGAACGTTCATCCATGAATTCAAGGATCTTCTCGACCCCTTGATTGGCGGCGGAAAGATGCTGCGTTCCCGCCTTATCCTGAGCGTGGGCGCAGTTTCCGGCGCAACGCCCGCGCACCTGATCCGGGCCGGTGCGGCGGTGGAGATGCTTCACGCGGCAAGTCTGCTGCACGACGACATTGTGGACGGCGGCACGCGGCGCAGGGGGAAGCCTGCCCTCTGGGTGTCGGAGGGCACCCGCGCGGCGGTGCTTCTGGGTGACCTGCTGGTGAGTCTTGCCGTTGAAATAATCCAGGAAACCCTGCCTTCGCATCTCTCCACCGTGGTCAGCACGCTTCGTGAAATGTGCGACGCCGAAGTGGAGCAGGAGTTTGCCGACGCCGATGTCTGCCCCTCGTGGGACCAATGTGTCAGCATTGCCCGGCGCAAGACCGGCAGTCTGTTCGGGTTTGCCGCCGCCTGTGCCGGCGGTTCCCGTGCCGATCTTGTCCAAGCCCTGCGGCGGGCAGGTTATGCGTTGGGTACGGCTTATCAACTCGCGGACGATGTGCTGGACACCTGTCCCGATCCGCTGTTGACCGATAAAAGCCTTGGTACCGATGCCGCCACCGGAAAGCTCACCGCCGCCACGGTGTTCCCGGCGAGCGGGCTGGACCCTATGACGCATATCAAAGCCCTGTTGCGGGAGTCTGAGGATGAGTTGTCTGCCTGGCCCGTGACGCAACAGGCCTGGCGC
>JBAXWO010000295.1:0-3956 GCA_037128375.1 bacterium | reverse complement strand
CAGGGTCACATAAGTGACCTGTCTGAGGACCAACCCGCAATACCACGTCGCGCAACCGGCCAGCGCCGCCCACAACAGACTTAGAAAAATAACAGCCAGCGGTGCTTCATTCATGATCAGACATCGATGTGAATAATCTTACGGATCACCAGAACCCCCATTACCTCCAACAGACAAACAGCCGCCATGATCGCCATTCCCAACCAGGAATGGAAGAATGCCATCCTCATGGCGGGATCCAGGAAGAACATGGCCAACCCCAGCAGAAACGACATGAGAGCTACAACAATGCCCTGAAGCCGGCCTTGCGCCGTCAGCGTGCGAATGCGCTGCTCGATTCGCATGCGCTCGCGAATGGTGTGGGCGATCTTCTCGAACACCTCCGTCAAATTACCCCCAGTTTGCCGCGCAATTTCGACGGCGGATACCATCAAGGCCAGATCGTCGCTCCCCACTCGGACCTGCATGCTCTCCAAACCCTCCTCCATGCGCATCCCCACCCGCATCTGATGCAGAAACATAGAAAATTCCTGAGAGATCGGATTCTGCCCCTCCTTGACGATCAACTCCAGGGCCTGCTGGATGCTGAAACCGGCCTTCAAGGCATTGCTCATGTTGACCAGGCTATCCACCAGTTGTAAATTGAACTTTATCAGGCGACGCTTTTTCATGATCTTGAGAACCGTGCGGGGAATATTCCAGCCCGCTGCCGCACAGAGAAGCCCGAAACACACTCCAATCATGAAAGCCCGGCTCCCGACCCCACCGACCAACAGGAAGCCCAGCATAAAGCAAACCACCGCCGAGGCGGCTGCCAGTTCCAAAACGCGCCTGGCCGGAATGAACAGGAACAAATCCTCCATCTGACGCGTCGCGTTCTCCGAGTAGGCACCCGCGTAATCCTTCGCGGCGGACTGGAAGGACTGCAGGATGAAATACGTGAGCCCGCCCAAGCTGAGCATGAACAGCGTCGGAATAAGCCATAAAGCCACGGTTGTATCCATATCATCCTACCGCTGCGGATCGAACATGGTCTGATCCAACTTAACCCCACGCGCCCGCAGACTGTCGAGAAACGTCGGCACCGCGCCTGTGGGAGCAAATCTGCCCACCACCCGACCCTCGGCATCGACCCCCTTCTGCTCGTACACAAAAATATCCTGCATCGTCGTCCGATCGCCTTCCAACCCCACCACTTCCGTGATGTTGGTGACCTTGCGCGACCCGTCGCTGAAGCGCGACTCCTGAACAATCAGATCCACAGCTGAGGCAATCTGCTCGCGAATGGCGCGAACCGGAAGGTCCATCCCCGACATCAACACCAGCGTCTCCAAACGGGAGATGGTGTCACGGGGCGAATTCGCATGGATCGTTGTCAGGGACCCATCGTGCCCGGTATTCATCGCCTGCAGCATGTCCAGCGCCTCACCGCCGCGACATTCGCCCACCAGAATCCGGTCGGGACGCATGCGCAGGGAGTTGCGAACAAGGTCCCGAATGGAAATGGCCCCCTTACCTTCGATATTGGGCGGCCGGGCCTCAAGAGATATCACGTGTTCCTGCTTCAATTGCAGTTCCGCCGCATCCTCAATCGTGATAATGCGATCCGTCTCGGGCACGAACCCGCCCAACACGTTGAGAAGCGTGGTCTTTCCGGACCCCGTTCCTCCAGACACCACAATGTTCTTACGGGCCAACACCGCCGCCTGAAGGAAAGCACACATTTCCGCCGTCCAAGTTCCGAGCCGGATAAGATCTCTTTCGGTCAGCGGGACCTTTGAGAACTTACGAATGGTCAGACAGGGCCCAGTCAGGGACAGCGGATGAATAACGGCGTTAACCCGGGATCCATCGCGCAAACGGGCATCTACATAGGGCTGGCTTTCATCAATGCGCCGTCCAAGCGGCGAGACAATTCTTTCGATAACCGCCAGCACCGAGCCATCATCCAAAAACGTTTTTTCAGTAAGCTCGATCTTTCCACGCCGCTCGACGTAAACACGAGTCGGCCCGTTGACCATGATTTCCGTCACACTCGGATCAGCCAGCAAATCCTCGAGGGGCCCCAATCCGACCGTCTCATCATAGATTTCCTTGATCAAGTCTTGCGCAGAAATCGCCAGGGGGATCCGGGAACCAACCTCGCTAACGATCCCTTCCAACGTCGACAGAACGCGCTGGTGCAGGGCACCCTCCTCAATGTGTGCAGCCGTAAGACGCTTGATATCAAGCCGTTCCATCAACTCTTTTAGAATCTGCTGCTTGATCGTCTTCCTGAGCGCCAGAAGCCGCTCATCCCGCACCCCGCGCTCGGTCTTAACAGCCGCCTCCGTTCCGGATTCCGCCGGCGCTGTCGGCGGGAGCGGTGCTGACTTCTGGACCGGCGCAGCGGTGTCTTGCGCAGGCGCAGCAACCGGAATAACGGGTTCATGCTTGTTCTTGAAAAGTGTCAGCCTGTAGCCGTCGATCTGGATATCCTGCCCCTCGATCACCTCGGCACGGCCACGCACCACCGTTCCGCTCAGGCGGGTCCCCCCCATCGAGAGATCCTCAACCCAGCAACCCCCGGTGCGTAAACACAGGATGGCATGCCGCCCGGCTACACTGGGCCCGGCCAAAACGATCTGATTCTCCAAGTCGGATCCAAGCGAGTAGATACCAGGATTAAGTTCCCGGATCTGCCGTGACCCATCCTCTTTTTTACAAATTTCCAGATATATCATGCCGCTCCCAGGAATGTGATCGGTCCGCCTATCCTGCTCTCAATCAATTGCCGCCCTTTTGGCGGATTTTCTGTTGGCGATAGGCATTGAGTTCGGGAAGTTCCTTCTCGAACATATCGAAATTGATCTCAGGCAGATCACGCTCATAGGTGACATCCGACGGATTACGGAGCGATAACGTCAAATGCCCCCGCATATTCTCAACGAAAACCAGCAGTTCGGCCTCGCGCGGCGTGGCCTCAACCGTGACGGTACTGTATCCCGAGGCCACCCGTGACCGATCAGCCGCCCCCGCAGCCTGTTTGCCCAGCGTCTGACCCGTGGCCAGGACGGTCACGTCCTGGAGGACCGTCAGGGTGACCCATTCCATCTGCTGGGCATTCTTACGGGAGGGAAACGAGAAGGATCCCAACACATCAACACGGTCATTCGGTTGAACCAAACCACTCACGCCAGCGGCGCCGCCGATCGACATTGAAATGGCGCGCATGCCCGGCTTGATCGTCGGCGCCAAGCCTGATCCCGGTGCATAGGGGACGTCCACATACGACCACAGCAACGTCTCCTCGGCATCCATGCTGTACCGGAGTTTCTTCCCCAGAAGCTGGTCCAGATTCTCGGGCAGCACGGTGTTCTTGCCCACTTCGCGGGCCAGCGTGTTCTTGACGGCAAGATCCTTCTTCAGGAGGACCGTGCCCTCGGGCAGCGCCCGTTTGGCCGCGACAACGTCGGCGCGGCGCTCGCTAAGAAGCAGGCGTTCCCTTTCCTGTTCAATCTCGCGGAGTCGGGCTTGGAAATATTCCCGTGTGAGCCAGAAAGCCATCACGGCGACAATAACCGAGACAATCAGGACAATGCGTTGTTTCATAAAGCCCTTCCCTTACCGTTCACTTCAAGGCGCCCTGCTTATGTAACAGGGCGACCCGCGTTTCACCATCCAAATCTGACCGTTTAACCCGCACACAACAAATGTCGGGCCCCTTCGTAAAAAGGAGCATCCCTCCCTCATCTGAGGAAATCAGGGGCATTACAGGCGCCCAACCGGCCTGTTTCAGGGTTGTTTCATGGTAGGCCACGGCGCTGGCAACCGATGCCGGAACAAGCAGGGTCTCCCAGGCCACGCGAGTATCCTCATTCTTCATATACCCCGTGACCTGACTGCCGGGAATGACAGGCATCTCCCGCAGTTCATGCTTTAGAGCAAGCGTGCTGCGGGAAGCGCGGTCCTCCTGC
>JBAXWO010000294.1:0-3976 GCA_037128375.1 bacterium | reverse complement strand
GGCCTTTCCAGATCACTTTCCAACTGATCCCCGTGACGTTCTGGAAGTAGTGGATAAAGCCGTGGTCGGTGATTACGGCGCGGAGCATCCTGTCGCCCAGCAGTCCGGCATAATACGCCGGGGTCAGTTCCGCCGGGCAACATGAATCGACGTTGGTATGGCAGTGATAATTTGTCCAAGGTTTCATGCCTGTTTCCTATCTGTGGCGATGGGCGATTCGACCGGTCGATAACGCTGCGGTGAATGTCCGGAAGATAAGGCGGGTGCGGCCGGCCTTCAAGCAGAAGTTGAGAACGTCCCAGGCGTCCAAGCATCAAGGCGTTTCGTGGGTTATCCTCAGGATTATTCCACCACCAGGGCCGTGCCATCCTCCAGCACGATCGTGACCTTGGTGCCCAGGGTCAGGTAGTCCTTCAGTCCCGGCTTGTCCCTCAGCAGTTTGAAATACTCCTCACTGCCAAACTTGACGGTGACAAGTTTCATCTCCTTCTTGAAGGTGTTGTCAACCCAGCGTCCGTCAAGGAGCGTGAACACCTTCTTGCCCACATGCCTGACGGTTTCGATTTCGTTCGCGGTGTTGTCCCGCTCCTTGTAGTCCTGGATCGCTTTGCTCATGGCAACGGCCTGTGGGCCGGATTCCGTCCGCAACGACGAAGCAGCGGTAGCCCCACCTTCCCTTAATTGCCGGGTTTGGTCGGCGGCAAAACCTTTAGCGGCCACCATGGAGTCCTCAGCAGGGGCTTCGCTAAATACCGGCACGACACTTTGAGCCGACTTAGATTCCGACTTCCGACGGGCCGCCAGGAACCCATCCGGCTTTGCAGCGGGGGTCGCCTTTGCAGCGGGGGCCGCGGCACCTCCGATGCCCAGGCGGGCGCTACCGCCGCCCGGGCCCATTTTCGCGCCGCTGCGGCGTTCGATGACGTTTTGCTCGTAGGCCTTGTCGTCTTCCAGCACGAGGTAGGAGGTGTAGGGGGTCATGATGCCGTATTCCTTGCTGAGCCGGATGACCTCGTCCTTGAGTTCGGCGTTTTCGCCGCGCAGGCGGATCTCGTCCAGCAGGAAACCCACCCGGCGCGTGGCCCACAACCGGGGGATGAAGGTGTTGTCGGTCCGCTCTGCGGGGAAGGTTCCCTCGTAGACGAACTCGCGCTTCTTGCCGTTCACCTCGCCCACCAGGCGGATCACGGAATCGCCGTCGCCGTCGTAACGGCCGAAGAGGGTGATCTGGTCGCCGCTGAACAGGTCGGGCAGGGCGGTGGGGTGGATCATGGAGGTCTTCAGCTTATCTACCTCGACGTGAACCTTGGCCAGCACCGGATTGCTCATCTTATCCGCGAGACTGGAGACCTTCACCTCGATATCCTCGTCCGGCATGACGTACTGGGGGAGGCCGCCATTCTGGCCGGCGGCCTTGTCGAGCAGGTGGGTGTTGACATCGTCGCCGACGCCGAACACGAAGATCCGGGCGTTGCCCTTGTTGCTCTTATGGATGTTGTCGAGGATGATTTCGGGCGTGTCTTCGCCGACTGTCGGCCGGCCGTCGGTGAGGAAGAGGATGATGGCCGGACGCTTGCTGTCAGGGTTCATCGCCAGCGCGGCGAGGAGCGCGTCGTTGATGGCGGTGCCGCCGCGGGCTTCCGTTTTGGCGATGAAGGCCAGGGCCTCCTCGCGGGTCTTGGCGTTGACGTCCACCAGCGTCTCCTTGAACGGTTCGACATCGGTGCTGAATCGGATCACGTTGAAGCGATCGCCGTCATGGAGCGTCTTCACGGCGTATTCCAGGGCTTTGCGGGTCTGTTCGATCTTGCCGCCGGCCATGCTGCCGGAGGAGTCGAACACAAAGGTTACGTCCTTGGGCATGACGGATTCCGGGGTGGCCACGGACGGCGCGAGCATCATCATGAAGAATCCCTTGTCACCCTTGGCCGCGTGGGTGAGCAGGTTCAGGCCGAACTCCTTCTTCGACACGGCATAGTAGAGCACGAAGTCGCGGTCCAGAAGGGCCTTGTCCTCCTCGAAGCCGATCACCGCCTCCTTGTCGCCCTTGCGGGATATGCCGACCTTGTGGGACGGGGAATAGATGCTCTTGAGCGGAAGGTTGGAGTTGAGGCGCACGGCCACGGTGAAGTCCGCCAGGGTGCGCGAGGCGCGCTCGCCGGTCTTCAGGGGATAGACGTACTTGTAGAGGCCGCCGTCGAACGCCAGGGTCTGGGAGTACTCGAGTTCGATCTTTTGCAGGCCGTTGGCCGGCACGGGAAAGACGCTGACGCGGAAGAGATTGCCGCCGAGATGCTCGAGCAGCCCCGGGTCCTTCATGCGACGCACGATATCCTCGTAAATGCCCCGCGCTTTCCCTTTTTCCACCAGTTCGCCGCTCATGCGCTTGCCGTTGATCATCATGGCGAAATCGGAAATGCTGGCATTCTCGGGCAACGGGAAGACGTAGACGGCTTCCAGGTTGCGGTTGACGCTGTTCCGGAAGACCTGCTCGATGCGGGCCGTGGCCGTGCCGTCCTTGATCGTGATATCCACGCGCTGGCTTTCGATGGCCAGCGGCGGGATGGTTTCATCCTTGGGGATCAGCAGTCCCGAGCCAAACGACTCCGCCTGAATTCCGCACCAAACAGCCAACATCGTCATTACGAACCGTTTCATCTTCATCGCTCCTTTCATGACAGCCTGCCGATCACTATAACGTTGGCAAGGGACGCGGGCCACCCGCGGGAAAGGCGGCCGCATGTACCAGGCCGCCGCCCCATGACAGAATGTGTCCATCCACCCGCCCGGTCAACGCGAAAGATTCACCGGCGCCGGGCGTGTCTTCCCACGTCTGCCCCGCCCGGGACAAATCCTCCAGGAAACGCCGGACTGCCATGCTGGAGTCCTCGACCCGCAGTTCCGCGTCCCGGTACCCCGGATCACGCAGGATGCCGTCCGCCGCATGGGACCGGATGATCTTATCCCACAGCCGCTCGCAAAGGTCAGGGCTGCCGAACAGATCCCCGCTGACCACGCGGCCGGAATGGAGGATCACCAACCCCACGGTGCGGCGGGTTCGGATGCCATGGAAGCGGTCGACCAGCGTGTCGATGCGCCGGCGGAGGTCCCGGTCATTGTAGAGCGACTGATAGCTGCGCGTGGGGGCGGACACGCCGGACTGCTTGAGCCGGCCATCGATCTCGCTCCAGATGGCCTCCTGGGACGCCGCGCGAGCGGCCATGCCGCGCATGGACTGGCCGGCAAGATAGGGGGAGTGGTCGAATGAGTCCCGGGCGCCTTTCCAGCGATCCTGTTCGCCGCAATAGACCGGCACGGTCACCGTTTCCCGGCCCGGCCCCACCAGCACATCGTTCCGGATGATGCGATCCTGTCGCCCGCCGCCCAGGATCTCCCCGGCCATCATGAACACCGGATACCGCGATTCATTCCGGACGAGGACCTCCGATACCCGCGCCTCATCCTGCTCGCGCACGGTAATCCAACCCCGGTTCAGCGCCTCGTCCAGAGTGCGGATATCCGGCTGATCGCCGGTGTCCCGGAGCAAGAGCGGGAAAATGGTCAGCCACCCCGCCTGGTGAGGACGACCGATCTCCACGCGTTCAATCAGGCGGCGGAACGGGGTCGGGTCACGGGGCGGCGGGGGAGGGACGGGGATACGTTCCGGCGGCACAAACTCCCGGACCGCCGGGGTGGCGGTCGGGTCTTCCTCGAGATAAGCCGACTGGGCCGGCGGGCACAGAAGCCCGCCGAGCAGCGCCACCGTTATCATGATTCTGTCTATGATCCGACCCTTCATGGCGATCCCTTTCCTTTCCCTGATCAGTCTGACACCGGAACCGGCAAAAAAGTTCCCGAAAAAACCGGGAAGGCTTGTTTTATCCGGATAGGCAACGCGAAACGGCGCCTTAGGTCACGGTTTCAGAAATACGGCTGCGTATTCATCAAGGTGGACCGCGCTGTCCCTAGCGCGGCC
>JBAXWO010000293.1:0-3981 GCA_037128375.1 bacterium | reverse complement strand
AAGAGGAACTGGGCAAACTGACCGGGGTTACTGTTGGTGGTGTGCGGTTTTGGGAACGACAGTCCGGCATGTTGAAACTCAAGGTTGCATCCAAGGCGGCCATTATGGCGGTCAGGGGAATTGGTAAGACCGAAGCCCGGAAGAGGTTGGATGAGATGGTGGTGAAGAAGGTCGGGAAGGTGAAGAAGGCGGGTTCAAAGCGGCGGAAGTAGCGACCGGAACTCATGCTTTCGGGAAAATGTAACGGGCCAAGCCAGGAAGGAGTCACCCATGGGCGACAAGAAAAGCAAGAAGGACAAGGCCAAAGGGCAGAAGCAGAACGAAGCCAAACACGCGAAGGCCGAGCAGCAGAAACAGTTCAGCAAGCAGCCTAAGACCCCCTGATCTTTGGGGCCAATCGAATCGCTGGAACTGCCCCATCAGGTCAGCCCGGCTAAACAGGAATCGAAGACCACCTAAACCGAGTACCCAATACAGTTCGGGTGCCAGAATGGCAAAGCCAGAAAGATGAAAGCACGAGGGCAACGTGGCGGCTGATTGCTGAAACGTTCCATGGTAACCGTGGATGGGCTGGTCATAATAAGACAGAAAGGGTTAATAGATGGAAATGCGGAAGAGTTTGATGAACCGGAGCAGTGTCGTACGTTATCTTTCAGCCTTCCTCGCGGGTGGAGCATGCCTGATGTCGGGGGTCGTTGTTTCGACAGCCTTTGCCGAACCGGACAAGGCTGTAGTCAAGCCTCCTGAAATTACTTCGATCAAAGGCACATGCATTTTCGGGGGTAAGAAGAGCGACTGGTCGGCGAAACTCGCCGCGAAGGAGGATGGTACCTATGACGCTGTCTATGATTCCAGTTGGGGCGGTCAGCCCCTGAGTTATCTAGGAACGCTCAAAACCGATCTGAAGACAAAGATCAGTGGCGACGGCAAGGCGAGTGGCGGAAAAGGCAATGGCACCTTTGAGTTCTCCGGTAAGTACGGCACCAATGGGGTGGCCCAGTGCAGTTACAAGGAAGTCGGGGGTCGTGGCCGCAGCGGTACCATGACGGCCGAAATGCCCAAGTAAAGGGATGAAATGACTTCCGCAAATACGCAGCCGATGACCGGCAGGGGAGACTTGTCGGGGTCACGCGAGCGAACGGGGGACGAAATACGACTTCCTGTTGACGGGCGCCCCGGCAAGAAGAACAGGTGTGAAACCATGCTTCGTATCCTCCGATCCATAGGGAAGATCAACAGGGAAAATCCCAAGCTTTGCAGCATGCTCCTCGCGATCATCGTGCTGTGGATCGACTTCAACACGGGCACGGAGATTCAATTCCCACTTATCTATGTCGTTCCGGTGGCCATGGCGGCATGGCAGCGGCAGCGCATTCTGTCCTATGTCATGGCCATGGCGCTGCCCATCCTGAGAATCGGTTACGATTTCCCCTGGCACACCAAAGCATCGCTTTCCATTGCCGCCGTCAATGCCCTGGTCGAAATATCCTCTATGATCCTTTATGCGTACTTGGCAGGCAGAACTGCGGCACAGACAGGACGATTAAAGAAGACGGTTACGACAAGGGAGGTGGAACTGGAGCATCTGCGCGCCTTCGCCCGGAGGACGAGCGCCACGCTGCAGGGCCGCGGACTATCCCCGGGGATGGTCGAGGGGGTAGCCCTGATCTGCCTGCCGTCGGACAGTGAACTCACCGCACCGGCCACGCCGATCGAAGAACATGACGTCGCCAATGAAATCCGTCGCCTCGACAACGCCCTGGCGACGGCGATCAGCGAGGTGGACGTCATGCAACGACAGTTCGCCGGCGACCTGGCACCCGCGGAATGTGCGTTGCTGGACGTGCACGTGGCGATGCTCAACGACGTCGGGTTCTGGAATAAGTGCAAACGGCGTGTGCGCGAGGACCTGATCAACGTCGAACATGTGGTTGCGGAAGAGGTCCGGGGTATGGCGGCGATGTTGGACGGGCTGAAACAGGGCGTCATGCGGGAGCGTGGCGCCGACATACGCGACATCGGACGTCGGGTTCTACAGAACGTGGGTAACTCCGGCGCAACCACGCCCAATCGGCTCAGGTCTCTTCCTCCAAACACGATTCTCGTGGCCAAGGAACTCCTGCCCTCCGATATCCTGGAGTTGGATTATGCCAATCTGGCAGCCCTAGTCACGGAGTTCAACAGTCCGGCATCGCACGTCGCAATCCTTGCGCGTGCCCGAAACATCCCGGCGATCAGCGATATCGAAGACGCCACTTCGTTGCTGGCGACGGGCGATCGTCTGTTGGTGGATGCGGGACAGGGCACGGTGACGGTGGCGCCTAACACGTCTCAAACGCATCTCTTTTCGGAGCTCAGGAGTCGACATGCCCCGCAGGAGCCTTCGGCCAAAAAGGAGGCATGTCCGGTCCTGGAGTCCGTCACAAAAGACGGTGTCAGCATCGGGCTGCATGCGAACATCAGCCGAACGGATGAAGCACGCCTGATTCTCGAGTACCGAATGGATGGCGTGGGCCTGTTCCGGTCGGAGTTCCTCTTCTTGGATGCGGAGGAACCGCCGGGTCTGGACGCGCAGGCTGCGGCCTATTCCGCGGTGGCGAAGGCACTCCATCCACGGCCTGTCGTTATTCGCACCGCGGATTTCGGCGGGGACAAGATTCCGAGATTCATGCGCGCCAGAAACGATCTGGCACTCCGGGCGGGCAAACGCGGCCTGGCTTATTCCCTGGCGGAGAAGACGATGTTTCGCACCCAGTTACGGGCGATCCTGCGGGCCGCACAGGAGAGTGATGTGCGGATCATGTTCCCCATGGTGATGAGCGCGGCGGAGATGAAGGAAGCACTCCAGCGGGTGGATGAGGCGGTTGATGCCGATCGACTGGCCCGGCGCCCCCCCCTGGGAGCCATGATTGAGACTCCCTCCGCCGTTTTCGATATTCAGGAGATTGCAAAGATCGCGGACTTTCTTTCCATTGGAACCAACGATCTCTCCCACTTCATCCTGGCCACGGACCGGCAGTCGCGAGGGGCCGACGGCGTGCTGGCCTTCCTGCACCCTTGCGTACTGAGGGCAACCGAACAGGTGGTCCGGGCCGCCCTGAAGCAGGGGGTAGGCCTTACCGTGTGCGGCGAAGCGGCTGGCAATCCGGCCGCCGCCTGCCTATTGGTGGGCATGGGCGTGAGGAGTCTCAGTCTGAACCCGTTCCAGGCCGCCAGCATCCGCCGCGTTCTTCGGCAGTTGACGCTTGAAGATGCGGAGTGCGCTGTCAGGGCTGCCCTGGATGCATCGAGTCCTGCGGCTGTTCAGGAAATCGTCTCGTCCGCACTTTCCGAAACGACCATGTGAACGCCCCCGTTCTGGCTGCACTACGCGCACCGCTTGAGTCTTCCCCTCCGTGGCCTTTGGATCAGACAGACCTGTCACTGCCGATTCTTGTACTGATGGAGCCTGTCGGATGCAACCGGGCGCCGATGCTCGATGGCGGCCATGGAGTATTCCACGACCTCATGAA
This sequence comes from bacterium, assembly GCA_037128375.1. Lineage (GTDB taxonomy): Bacteria > Verrucomicrobiota > Kiritimatiellia > CAIKKV01 > CAITUY01 > CAMBRF01. The sequence goes on along the minus strand of JBAXWO010000293.1, from coordinate 469 downwards.
CCTCCTCGGGTGTCATGCAGCCCACAGCCACTATGTCCTGTTCGCGGATCGTACTGAAAACGAAGGTCATGCCCACGAATGGGTTCAAATGGCCAGACGCCATCGGCTTGATGGTGATCACCGGCTTTCGGGCAGTCCAAATGACGTTGTTACAAGCCCCTCGGCAACTACCAGCGGATGCTCAAGGACGCCGTTGCCACCTACGTGGAGCGACACCTCGAGCAACTCGAAAGGCTGGCGGAGATCGCCGATGGCATCGAGGTAGCCGACCCCCCGACCTCCTATCTCGCCCCGTCCTCCCAGGTGACGATCAGTTTTCTGGCAGTGTGCAGTGTTGCCGTCCTGCCTCCATTGATCCTGAATATCTTCACATTTCCCCTGCTGATCCTACAGCATTCACCGCCGGGATGGGATTGGCCCGGTTCAGACGACGCTCGCTGCCGGATCCTGCTGGTAGTAGAGTTTCAAC
>JBAXWO010000292.1:0-3990 GCA_037128375.1 bacterium | reverse complement strand
GCCCCGTCACAACGAACCACCGGAACCGCATGATCAGCCCGATTCCCATTCCGCAGAACAGGACCGTCACCGCCGTCTTCATCCCGCTGCACGACTCAGGCACGCCGAACTCACGTAACCCGGTCCGCAGTACGAGGCCATCGCCCCATACACTCACTCCAAAAATGTGAAGGACCCCTTCGCTTAACTTGACCGACAGTCCCTGCATCCCGAGTTGCAGGGGGCCGAAAACCTGGCCGGGCAACGGATGAATCCAGTAGATGATGAACAGGGCGATCAGAAGGTCTCGCCCGTAGCGGCGGGGCAGCGCCCATGCCAGGGCAGCGTAGAGGACCAGCAGGACGCCCAGCCAATCCAGCTGATGGATCGGGACAACCAACCCCACCACCACCGATATCACGCCCGCCAAAGCCGTCACTCCGAGCACCCGCCCGGACAAACCGAAGGCCTCATCCTGCGGGGTCTTGGTGCGCAAGACCAGCACCACCCCGAAGAAGGCTCCCAGCATGAAGGCAATCGCTCCTGCCTGCCCGAAAACCAGGCGCGGGAGATTCACCACGCTCCACGCCACCAGGAGAACCAGCGCCGAAAACAGCACGGCCAGGCGGGATGTTCGGTTTGCCTGTGGGTCAGAAGTCATAGCGGTATACCAAGGTCACGCCCGCCGTATCACGGGTGAATTTCAGATCCGAGGCTTCACTGGTCCGCACGGTATGGTCGACGTAGGTGTAGGCCACCAAATGCTCCGTCAGAAGGTAGGTCAGGCCCATATTACTGGCCCATGTGTCATAGTCATTTTGCAGCATGACAGCCCCCTCCCCAGTACTGCCGACACCGGCTTGCAAGGTCTCGTTGTGCCGAAGCGAATAGGCCGTCGCCAGCGTCATAGTCAGATCCGGCGACAACGCCCGCGAGGCGGTAAGTTGGTTGACCCAATCCCGATAATTTGACTCGCTGCTGAGACGCGTCTCCACAATCTCATATGCCGACAGGAACCCCACCGACCACAACTCGTTGCCCCATGAGAAACCATAGTTGAGTGCGTCCACGATCTCAAGCCCGGCCGTAAACCCCCCCCGCTGGGAACGGCTATACCCCAGTGAGTGCGTCGCGCGATCAGAGAGCTTGGAGGAAACGTTGATGGCCCCGATCACACTGTCCGAGACGCCGTTAGTCTCATCAGTACCCGCATCGCTGAGTTCAGCCATGGAGTAACCCAAAGAAGTCCGGACCAACGTGTTTGAGGTGAGATCCACCGAGAGAAATCCCAAATAGTCCTGTTGCCTTTGTAAACCCCGCCTCCCCTGATAGTCCCGCCAGGTATAGTCGGCCCGTGCCCCGCCCGCCGCGACGGGATTCAGTTGTTGCTGGTAGGCTAGGGACTGCCGGTAAATGACCGATCGCTGGGCGTCGAAATAGTCCTCCTGCGGGATGGTGTCCGTCCGGCTGGCGGAATAGGCCATGTTCTTGTCCTGCGCCATCAGCCAATCCATATCCAACCCCACCACATTCTGGATGACGGGGTATTTCCGCCCGCTCAAGGGGTCCCTGATCCCGCGATCATCCACATAGTCCACACGATAGGAGGGATTATCATAGATCCGTCCACGCAGAAAAGGGGTGAGTTGGAAGTCGGACGAAAGATTGGCCAGAAACCCTGATCCCTCCGATCCCGTATAGGCGCTGGACTGGCGGCCGTTGTACGAGCCCTGCCAGGCATCCTTCGTCATGCCAAACGAAAAAGACCCCATTTGCGCGGAAAACCCCGGCCCGGAATAATCCACGGCAAACTCGTTGTCCTCCGTTCCCATCGGGAAGTAGCTGTACCGGAGGTCAAACGAAAAATCCAGATCCACGTACTTGCCGATGATCAGGTAATTCCGGAAACTCAACCGGGACACCATGGGAAAATCCGACCCATCCTTGCGGACGCGGCCGAGATCCTCGCGATACAGATAATCGCCGCCCGCCCCGCTGGATCGCGTATAACGGTACCCCACCGATTGCTCGAAGGCCAGATCGGAATAGAACGCCCCCAGACGCAGGTTCGCGCCTTCCGGTGGTTGCGGCTCATGATAGGAGTCGAACCGCAGCGTTTGGGCCATAACCGTCGTCCCCAGCACGACTCCCGCCAGTAGAACCGTCAGTCTTAAACCACGCATGTGTGCCCCCCGTCTTTTTTCGCTTACCGCTTAAACCCTGCGCACGCCCGCTCCATCAACGCCAGGGTCTCCTTCGCCCCACGTTCCCACGTGAAGCCCTGCCCCCACTCCACCGCCGCCGCCCGCATGCGCGCGTAGAGCGCTTCATCCGACAGGAGCTGATCGATCCTCTGCGCCAGCGCCGGCACGTCCCCGTGCGGCACCAGGAATCCCGTCCGGCCATCCACCACCGACTCCCGTAACCCCGGCGAATCGCTGGCCACCACCGGCGTTCCGCAAGCGTTGGCTTCCACCACTGATAGCCCCCACCCCTCCTTGGGCGAGGTCTGCAAAAGCAACCGGGATTTCTGTAAAATCAGAATCTTCTCGCTTTCGCTGACATATCCGCGAAACGTGACATGCCCCGCCAAACCAAGCTGCCCGGTCATACGCCTAAGGGGCTCGAGATAGTCGCCTTTCCCAACCACCAGACACTCGAGGGTCGGATACTTGTCGCGTAACAGCTTTAACGCCCGGATCCCGATCTCAATCCCCTTGTATTTTTTGACTCTTCCAACATAGACCAGGACGGGGTGATCGGCAAAAGGTTTTTCATCCGGCGCACTGTAGCGCTCCTGCGACAGCCCGCTGTGAATAACCTGTATATGCCCGGCGGGTAGTCCGCGCCGAATGAGATCGTCGCGCGTGCCCTGGCAAAGCACCGAAAAGAGACAGTTCCGGTATACATAGGGAATCAGCCTTTCGTGCGCATAGACGTAGGCACCAACAGGCCATGACGCCTCCTGAAAAACCGTTGACCCGAACAAATGCGGCACCACGCCGAGCACCGGCACCTTCCGCTCGAACAGCGGCATGAAAAACGGCAGTTTATCGATCCCCTCAATAATCAGATCGTAGCCGTTCCGCCGCAGTTCACGACGGTAAACGTACGGCACAAGAAGATTGAAAAAAGGCTGCCGACCTCGGCGGATCACCCGCAGACCTTCCATCACTTCCTCACGCTTGGCGCCTCGATGCCCGTTGCACAGATAGTCGACTTGATGTCCGGCGGCAACAATCCGCTTGAACACTTCGAGCAGAACAACCTCCGCACCCCCGGCTTCCGGGTGGGTGATGTCCCTAAACTCAATGATTAGAACTCGCATTAAGTAGGTTCCGGATTATGATCCCGGATGTTCGACGGGCACTCCCCTGACGCACAAGGGACACACGGCCGGCTCAAACGTGACCGGCGTCATTTGGAGCAAGCTGACGGTGGGCGCCTTGAACGCAGCCTTGCCGCCGCTGCGATCCACCAGCACCGCCACCGCCACCACCCGCCCGCCGCGCCCCTCAACGATGTCGATCGTCTCCTGCACCCGGCCGCCGCGCGTGATCACATCCTCCGCCACCACATAGGACGCCCCCTTCGGTATGTCGAATCCCCGACGCAACACCAGAGCGCCGTCCTGTTTTTCGGCAAAAATCGAAACCACATCCAGTCCCTTGGCCACCTCGTGACCGACGAACAGCCCGCCCATGGCGGGTGCGATCACCCCCTCCACGCGTAAACCGGGCACTTCCCGCCGGAGTTTGATCACCAGCGCCTCGCACAGGCACGCGGCAATGCGCGGGTGTTGCAGCACCTTCGCGCACTGAAAGAACTGATTACTGTGCAGTCCGGAACGGAGCTCAAAATGTCCGTTTAGGAGGGCTTTGGTGTCCAGAAATACCTGAAGAACATCCTGATCTGTCATAGCGTCATCCACCCTGTTGCCGCTTCAATAGTGAGGCTTGCAGTCTGCGGCAGAACCCGCATGGCGTCAAGCCAAAGCCGGACGACATCCGC
>JBAXWO010000291.1:0-3994 GCA_037128375.1 bacterium | reverse complement strand
ATGTTTGGGGTGTCTCGCACGGGCTGAAGAAACTGCCGCCCCCAAAGAGACAGGGGTGAGCAAGCCGAACATCATCTTCATTCTCTCGGATGACTTAGGGGCCGATATTCTTAGCTGTTTCGGTTCGGATCAGTATAAGACTCCCAATCTGGATGCCTTAGCGGCAGGAGGCATGAAGTTCACGCACACCTACGCGGCGCCGCTTTGCGGCCCTTCCCGGGCACTGATTATGACGGGGCGGTATGCGTTCCGTACGGGGGCAGTGAATCAGGATAAAACAGGGGGAATCACTCCGGAGGGAGAGACCATGATGCCGAAGATCCTGAAGGGAGCGGGTTATGTCACCGCTTCCTTTGGAAAATGGGGACAGTTTGGTTTACCTCCCGGCGTATTCGGTTTCGACGAGTACCTGAATTTCAAGGGAAGTGGGATTTACTGGAATACCCAACCCAAGGGGAAGGAGTACGATCTAAACGGCAAGCAGGTCGCACTCAAGGACAAGGAGTACATGCCTGATCTCATGCACAAGCTGGTGGTTGATTTTATCACCCGCAATCAGGACAAGCCCTTTTATCTCTACTATCCGATGTCCCATATCCATGGGGACATTCTGCCGACTCCAGATAGCCAAGAGGGGGCCAGTGATAAGCAGCTCTATGCAGACAACGTCGTCTACCATGACAAATTAGTCGGGCAGTTGATCGCTGAGTTGGAAAAACTCAAATTGAGGGAGAAGACCTTGATCGTGTATGTCGGGGACAATGGAACGGCCAAAGGCGGAGCGGCTATGTCCACAGTGGGTGGAAAAAAGATTTATGGATCCAAGGGATCGATGTTCGAGGGCGGAAGCCTGGTTCCGATGATCGTGAACTGGCCAGGGACGACCCCTGCCGGCCAAGTCTGCCCTGACATGATCGATTTTTCTGACTATGTCCCGACTTTTGCGGCGGTCGCCGGGGCCAAACTTCCAGAAAATGTGATCATCGACGGGCACAGTTTTCTGCCGCAGATCAAAGGCGAGAAGGGAACGCCCCGTGAGTGGGCCTATGTGCAGTTGGCCCGGATGTGGTACGTGCGCGACATGAACTGGAAGTTGAATGAGAAGGGGGAGCTATACGACATGAGTGGGGCTCCCTTTGAAGAAAAGCTGGTCCCTGCTGACACCATGGACCCAGTGGCGTTGGCCGAGCGGGCCAAATTACAGGCGGCTTTGGACAAGCTGAATCCAGCCGGTGGAATTCTGGATGACGGGGACGGCACTGGCCGTCACGGCGGCAAGAGTGAAAAGAAGGCCAAAAAAGCCAAGAAGGATAAAAGTGGTGATACCGGAAGTGAGCCTTCCTCAGAGTAGTTTCTACTGATCTTTCTTTTTCTTTTTCTTCTTTTTCTCGGCCTTGTCATCCGCGCTGCCTGTGTCGCTTCGATAGCATGACTTATCGTCTTCGATCAAAAACTGGCCGGCTTTTCTTAATGCAATCACCCAAGCGGGTCCGACGTCTTCCGGGGTGAGGGGCTTGCGTTCACCTAGTTCACTCTCCTCGGTCCATCCGGTGGGCAAGGTTTGTTTCTTACATCCTGATTCAGCCGGGGCAAAAGCACATGTTCCCCCAAATAGAAGATTATTTTCATAATGGTTGGGAGAGAGTTTCACCTTATCCAGCGGAGGGGTGGTCTCCTGTGCGGCCCCGATGACAGATTCGCCCCCTGTGGATCGAATAAAGCGGTTGTCTTTGATCTGGCAATTCTCCGGTAATAGAACCAGCTGGTTCTCCGGCCAGTGTTTTTTATAGCCAAAGCCGATTTCCAGATCCGCGCCGGTATTGTTGGCCGAAATGTTCTTTGAGAGAAGAAGATCCCGGACCGGAGGGTATTTCGCCACATTAACCTCGCTGCTTTCCTGTCCCTTTTTGTTTTTTTTCTCCTTCATGTTGGCCTGGTAGCTCGAGGTCAGGGCAGATTCGGTGTATTCACCTGCTTGGATACGGATGCCCCAGTCGCAACCCGAGACATAATTGTCTTCGACGGTGTTGTTGAGGCCGGACATGCGCAGACCCTGAGCCCCGGATACACCCTTGCCCATGATGATGTTTCCTTTCACCACATTGTGGGCTCCTTGTCGGATATTGAGACACCCACGAGTCGAGAGGATGGTATTGCTGAGCACCTGATTGTAGTTGGATTTCAGGGAGATGGTTTCGGTGCCCTCGCCATCTGCTCCATCGAAAAGGTTTCCTTCGATCAGGCAGTAGGCTCCATCCTTGTCGTTCGGGTCGAATTTCCCGGGTCCCCACATCCGGAGAATTTCCCGACCGTTCCCATCGGCGTAAGGAATATTTTTAAAATAGTTACCCCGGACGGTGTTCGTGCGGGAATCATCGATGGCGTTTCCCAATAGAGGATGCATGTTGTTCTTTCCCTTGAAATAGCAGCGCTCGAGCAAATTGTTGTCGCCGCTGAAGTAGGCCCAATAGCTCTCATCCTCAAACCCTGGAGGGTTGTAATCGACCACGGCCGTGTTCCGGACCGTGCCGTGATGGGATTTAAAGTGAATAACGGAGAACTGTTCGGGATCGATGGCTCCTTGGGTGAAGTACAGACCATCCACCACGACGTGGGGGGCGTTGATCTCCAGGAAGGATTTCCCGGTCAGTAGGGTCTCTCCGGGGCTTTCGGCACGGATTTCCAAGGGGCTATTTTCATTGCCGCCTCGGTTCACCTTGATTTCTGTATCGGGCCAGTTGCCTTTCGCGAGAATGATGACATCCCCGGGGGCGGCTGATTCCAAGGCAGGAGGGAGGGAGGCGGGGTTGGCGACAGGAATTTCCCGGGCATAGAGACTGGTGGATAGACACATTAGGATGAGGTAGAGGTTCTTTTTCATGGTGTTCCTTTCGTTTCGGACCGGGTGACTTTGAAATTATCGAAGCGGATATGACTGCGGGTAGTTCGGAAGCCGAACCAACCCTCCTGATAGGGTTCAGGATCTTCGAAGGTGAAGATGAGTTCACCATCACGGAGGAACTGGATTTTCTTTCCCTCGGCTACCAGTTCGATCTTCAGGGTTTTGTTGGGCACGTTCATAAATTTGGATTCGTTGAGGTCGTATTCGGGTTTCAGGGGATGGTCATCGTCATTCCGTGGGCGTGGGTATCGCCGAACAACGATGCCTTCCAACCGCCAAAGGAGTAGTAGGCAACCGGTACGGGAATCGGCACGTTAATGCCGATCATGCCGACCTCAACTTCATTTTGGAATCGACGAGCTGCGCCGCCATCGTTGGTGAAGATCGCAGTGCCGTTGCCGTACGGGTGATCGTTGATGAGCTGGACGCCGGCCTCGTACGACGGGACCCGGACGACGGACAGGACCGGTCCGAAGATCTCGTCGGTGTAGATCGTCATGTCGGTGGTGACGTGGTCGAAGAGCGTCGGCAGCAGCCAGAAGCCGCCCTCGTCGCCGTCGACGTCGATGTCACGTCCGTCCACCACCAGCGTTGCGCCGGCGGCTGCACCCGCGTCGACGTAGGACTTGACCTTGTCGCGGTGGACGCCGGTGACCAGCGGGCCCATGTCGGTGCCACGGCGGCCGTCGCCGGTCGGCTCTGTCCGGGGACCATCCTCCGCCTCCTTTCGAAGCGCTGGGACCCGTCGTGGGCCTCCTCCCCTTCCGCGGTCCTGGGCCCCGTCGTCGAGAGAGTCCCCGTGCAGGCCGCCCTCGCGGCCGCCCTCCTCCTCCTCCTCTCGATCGAGCTCCGCCGCGACGGCGCGGCCCGCGCGCGCCTCCTCCTGGCCACGGCCTGCGCCGCCGAGCTCCTCTTCGGGGCGCAGACGCTCCTTCCCCGCATCCCCGCCGGGTGGGTCGAGGCGAAGTGGCCCCTCGTCGCGCGCGCCGCCTCGCTCGGCGGGCGGGTCTTCGAGAGGACGGGGAAGGACCTCGACCCGGTCCGGCGCGGGCTCTTCGGCCCCGCCCCGACGGGGGACGCCCTCTCTCTCGC
>JBAXWO010000290.1:0-4025 GCA_037128375.1 bacterium | reverse complement strand
TCGTGAGGTGAGCGCACGCATTACCGTATGGCGTGCCCAGCATGCGGATCCGCGGCACCCCCAATACGGGTGCGACCAGTTCACGGCTGGCTCTGTCGCGATGCTCAAGCGCTATGTTCGAGCATTCATGGCCAACCGCTTGTCTTGCTCGGTCCCCGAATGGGAGACGCTCACCACCAAACTTGCCCACCAGGTACTGAGTTCAAAGTCACGTCGGAGGAGGCGAGGGCGAAGTGATCCGGGGATCGATATGCAGTTACTGCAGGCGGCGTATGCTTGGCTGCCTGGCCTCACTGAGGCGCAGACACCTCAGGAGAGAGAGGAATGGCTTCGTTTCTGGAGACTTACGCTCAGTCACCGACTGCAGACGCTTGATGAGCGTGACGAACATGGAGAACTGGAAGGCACTCCTTACGAAAGCGATCAGTGGCTGCTCGATCGCATCGCAGCAACGGTCATTGAGATGGAACCGGCGGAAGAACCCGAGGAACTGTGGAGGCCAATCCTGGCTCTTGGTCCCGGCGCGCACTCCTGGGTGGAGGGTTTCCTGGATGACTTCTTCATCCACGGGCTTCATTCCGATTCGCCACCGCCTGGGTTCCGACAACAGTGGATCGCGATGATTGACTACATGGCCGCGGCTCCTGGCTGGTCTTTGTCTAGTGAGAAAGGTTTCCATGCCCCCACCGTTTGGCAATCGCTCCTCGGGATGGACTGGGTTTACCAGATGGCATGGGACGCATCCAAGCGCGGCCTGATCCAGTCCATGGCGGCATACTACGAGGCATGGTGCAAGTGGGGCTTGAGAGATAGACATGCCGTCAAGGTGTTCCTCCATTTCCTTCGCACCCCGGCGTCTGATCCGATTGTAATTCCGTCTGTGACGTGGTTGGTCAATGCCGTGCCCTTTGACAGCCCTTACTTCTGGAAGGACGCTCAAACAGACATCGCATTCTTTCTTGACTGGTGTTGGGTCAATAAGCGGCCTGCGATCCGCCAGTCTGCGCCTACGATGACATCATTCATGAAACTATTGGAACATCTCGCGGGCATGCAGAATGAATTCGCACTCGTCTTGCTTGAACGCGTCAGGAGCGATTCGTAGCTGTGTAACTGATATAGGACATTTGGAGTTCGATGAGTATGGTGCCATTCTATGAGATTCCGAAGGACGCCTGGCTGTTTCGCAGTGCCGCGGAGAAGCGGGGCCCGGCCGACCGCCGATGGACGGAGGCGGAGGAACATGTGCGCCAGTGGTGTCTTCATGAGTTGATCCGCGCCTACGGCGTGAGTGTCCGCGATCTCGAAATTGAACGCCCGATCCGGGTTGCCAGGGAACGGCATCCGCATCGCGCCGATATCGTGGTGTCGCAGGCTGGCAAACCATATATCGTTGTGGAGTGTAAGTCCGTGCGCGTGAAGAACCTGGCGGCCGCCATGCACCAGGCAACCAACTATGCGTCCCAGTCGGACGTGCGGGCGACGTTCGCCGCGTGCACGAATGGAACCACCTGGTTGGTGCGGCGCCGAATCGGCGACGAATGGATTGCTGTGTCAGACATCCCGGATCTGCGCATTCCGCAGGCGAACTCTGAATGGCGCAAGATTCTCTTTGCCGTCACGTATCTCACCCCGCTGTTGCATTGGCTTGACGGGCCGGTGCCGGCGCGGCACGCAGCCAAGTACTTCGGTGCGATGCAGGTGTTCCTCCATGCTCAGAATGAACTTACGGAAGCAACTGACCGCAAACTCCTCTGGGCTGCCGACAATCTCCTTCGTGTTCTCAGCGACGTGACGGATGATCCCGGCTACACAGACGGAAAGATGGCTGCGGCATGCGATGGCCTCAACCAGTTCTGGTTGGCGCGAGGTGTGACTGCCCATTTTGGCGGTGGAGCCTTGTGGATCATGGCCCATGACGCATACGCCGAGTTGTCCATGCACCTTGAGGACGAGAGGAAGCAGGCAACCGTTGATCTCGCGGTCATGCGCCTGATCCTCTCTCTGCTCGCCTATCTGAATGGTCTGCATTCCATGCGAAGTGTGCGTTACGAGGATGTCACGGACGACGTGCAGAGGGAAGTCCGGGCCTACATCGACATGGCGCTGATCCTCAGGTTCAATGCCGGCCTGCCCGATACGTTGGACAAGATGTCGGTCCGAGACATCCAGGATTCCTGCCAGCCAGCGTGGGAGCATTTCCTGAGTTCAAGCGACCGCATAGGATTGAGTGTGTGGCAAGTGCTTGCCGCCATGGTGGCGCAAATGTTCAGGCGTGAGAACGGGAGAAAACATCAACATGGCAACTAGCCTTGGACCCCGGGGGCGAGCCTTGCTGCGGGTGATTGTGGAAGAGATTCGGAAGAGACGTGTACTGAAAGGCGACTCCACCACCTTCATTCCTTATTCCGAAGCGTTGGCGCGCCTCGGTATGAAACCAAACCCGTTCGCAGGCCGCCGCCTCCAGCAGGCTGGCCTGAATGAACTCAACGAATGGACGATCTCCTCGCCGGGTATTCCCAAAATAGCGGGACTCATAGTTAGAGCCTGTCCCATGAGCTGAGGGTGCTGACGGGCGTGGGTGAAGCTGTAAAACGAAAGAGGGCAAAGACCGTCTAAAACGATGCTTTGCCCGGAATCGGTGTGCTATAACTCCTGGAACATCACTTCTGGGAGGCACGCCGACATGAGATTTATAGCGCAGGAGCAGGAACTGAGTCGAGAACTTCCGAGAGTTATCGGGAATGTGGACTATGCGGAGTACCGGGCACAACTGGAGTTGATCGACGGGTTTTTGGTGAAGAGCGGGATCGAGCAGCGGTTTGTGGAGACGCGGTTAGAGGCATGGCTTGAGACCGGCGAGCGTGTAGGGGTGAAGGCGCAGTTGCGGTATCAGCAGATGTGCCTCCAGGCATTGCGCTGCGGGATCGCGCGGCAGTTGACGGATCGGGAGTACCGGAAGTTTACGAGGCGGGTGGCGGAGAGTGCGGTGCTGCAAAGATTTTGTCGGGTGGAACAGTTTGAGGTGGTGAGGGTTCCATCAAAGAGCACGTTGGATCGGTATGACAAGCTGGCCCCGGAGACGGAGATTCGGGCACTGGTGAGCCAGTTGCTGAGGAAGGCGGGGGATAGCGCGGGGCATTCGGACCTGGGGCTGGAGACGGAAGTGGGGTTGGATGTACTGCTGGCGGACACAACGTGTTTGAAGGCGAACATACATTTTCCGACGGATTGGGTGCTGTTGAGGGATGGCGTTCGCACGGTGATGAAGGCGGTGAAGTTGATCCGGCGGGAGGGGTTGAAACACCGGATGGAGGAGCCGGAAAGGTTTTTGAGTGAGATCAACCGGTTGTCGATGGAGATGACGCAGAGTCGGCGAGCGGCGGGATCGGTGAAACAGCGCAAACGGGTATTGCGGCGGATGAAGCGGCTGGTAAAGGTGGTCCGCAGCCATGCGCAACGGTATGTGGATTTGCTGAAAGAGAACTGGTCGCAGACGGAGTGGACGGAAGCCCAAGCGCGGCAGGTCTGGCGACGGATCGAAGGGGTGTTGGAGCAGTTGCCGGCGGCGGTTCGGCAAGCGCACGAGCGGCTGATCGGGGGGCGCCTGGTGCCGAATGAGGAGAAGATTCTGAGTCTTTACGAGCCCGACATCCGGGTGATTGTGAGAGGGAAAGCCGGGGCTGAAGTGGAGTTTGGGAACACGCTGTACGTGGGGGAACAACAGGACGGACTGATTGTGGATTGGAAGCTGTTGCGGGAACAAAGCCGGGGCGACGCCGTTTTACTGGAGGAGAGTCTGGAACGGATTCAGGCGTGTTACGGGAAGTATCCATGCGCGGTGGGGGCTGACCGTGGGTTTGACCGGAAGGTCACGCGGGATAACCTGGAGGAACGCCACATTTTCAATGGCCTCTGTCCCAGGTCGGTGGCCACGCTGACGGAACGGATGAAAGACGAGGGGTTCATAGCGATCCAGCGCCGCCGGGCCCAGACGGAAGGCCGGATCGGGATCTTGAAGAATG
>JBAXWO010000029.1:0-12452 GCA_037128375.1 bacterium | reverse complement strand
AGTTGCCACGCCGCTGTTGCCCCACAGAGTAATCATTTCCTCCTGCAAGCGCAGGCGGGCCAGGTTGCGGAAGTGCTCGTCCGCCAGGTTGTCCGTGTACCCCTCGCCCGCCCACTGTGCGGTAAAGGTTTCCCCGCCTTCCATTCCCAGCTCCTTGTAAGTCGCCAGGTAGTCAACGAGGTCAGGGGTGGCCGCATCCCGCAGCAGTTCATTCCCTCCGTTGAAAAGGGCGTGATCAAGGCGATGCTCAAGGGTCCGGTGGGTGGCTATCCCGTGGTGGATATCCGCGTGGTGCTGTATGACGGAAGCTATCACGAAGTGGACTCCAACGAGTTCGCCTTCATCGAAGCCGCGCGCGCCGGTTTCCACAAAATGTTCCTGGCGACACGGCCCCAACTGCTGGAGCCGGTGATGTCCGTGGAAGTGGTCACGCCGGAAGATTTCATGGGCCCCTGCTCCGGCTCGATCTGCCAGCGCCGCGGGCGCATCGAGAGCATGGATGAACAGGCCGAGTACAAAGTCATCCGGGGTATGGTGCCCCTCAGCGAGATGTTCGGCTATTCCAACATCGTCCGCACGATCTCGCAGGGACGCGCCTCCTTCACGATGCATTTTGAACACTATGAGGCCGTTCCGTTCAATCTGGCCGAGGAGATCTGCACCAAGCGGCGGGAAGCCAAGAAGGTCTGAGGCAACCAGCCGATTCGACTGTGCCAGGGGCGGTCCCGATCAAACGGTGACCGCCCTTTTGTTTCATGGGGCCGAAGCCGGCTGGCACACCGGACAGATGTGTGTTCCACGCTGGGCGACAACCATTCGGCGGATGGGCGTTCCGCACCTCGGGCAGGGCCTGCCTGTCCGCCTGAAAACCTTCAAGGCGTCCTGATTCCTTCCGGGGAGCCCGTAAACCCCTACAAAATTCGGTCGCCCCTGTCCCAGCGAGGTCCCTGAATTCCTGATGCCCCGCCTCAAAACCAGCCGGATGGCCCCAAGCAAACGGACGCCCTCACGGCGGGAGAGCGAGTGCGCCAGGCGTTGCGGGCTGAGTCCGGCCTCCCACAACGCTTCATCCGCATAGATATTCCCGATTCCCGCCAGGAAAGCCTGATCGAGCAGTAGCGGCTTGAGTTGGCGGCGACGGCCCTGCAGGCGGGCGACAAAGTCCGCCGCCGAGAACCCCTTCCCCAGCGGTTCAGGGCCCAGACGATCAAGTGTGCCCCCGGGTTCCCGCGTCAGTCGCCACCTCCCGAACTTGCGGCTGTCGTAGAACCGCAACGCACGGCCATCCTCCAATTCCACCTCCAGGCGCAAGCCTGGCGCCGGCGAACTCCGGACCTCCGCCAGTTGGAACCGTCCGGTCATGCGGAGATGCACGAGCAGATAATAAGACCCGGAAAGCCTGATCACCAGGAACTTGGCCCGCCGGTCGATGGTTTCGATCGTCCGGCCAAGCAGACCGCGGGAGAACGTCTTGGGGGAATGCCCCTCCAGGGTACGCGGCCAAAAGACGCGCACGCCGGTAATCTTGCGGCCCGGAATCCCGTGCCGCCGCATTTCACAGGCGATCGTCTCAACCTCGGGGAGTTCCGGCATCGCCCCTCTCCGGTCGGCGCGCAGGAGACGCTTGCTGCAGCCATTCCTCCCGCACCAGTCTGCGCCGCTGCTGCGTATACATCAGCACATAGTCCTCCGTCAGGCGTCCGGCTTCCACGTCCAACGCCATGCGCATGTTGCAGCCCGTGCGCTCGATCAGGCGGCGCACCCTTTTGACGGCGGTCGCGTACTCGTCCAGCGATCGGGTCCGCACCGGCAAAAGCTTCCCCTTCCCGTCCGGGCGTTTTTCCTGATCCAACAAAGCAGCGGCCACCGCCGTCACCTTGCGCAGTTCCCAATCGTCCCGCCCCAGCCTCTCCACAAGTTCCGCGGCCAACAGGTGGGGCGCATACGGCAGCGTGGTCCTCAATTCCGCCAGGGTCAGGTGTTGATCCAACACCGCCGCCTGCAAGGCCTCACACTTTCCCGCCCGATCCAGCAGGCTGGCCTCCTTGAGGGAAACGCGGCGTTCGGCAATCGCCAGGGCGAGCCAGGGCGCAATATTGAGTTGGCGGGTGAGATCAACCGCCCGCTGCCACACGGCATCGGCATCGCCGCGGCGACTGGCCAATTTTCGGATTCCCTCAATCCAGCGATCGGAACGCTGGGTTGGGGTTTTGAAGTCGGATTTCGGTGTCATGGATGTGGCCGTTATCCTGCGGTCCAAAGCACCGCCTGTCGAGCGCGAAATCACTTGACCCCATCCCATCGCCCCGACATAATTATGCGGCATTACATCCAATCGGTGCAGGGAGAAATCGACCCCATGAACGTGAATCCTTTTGTGCAGTCCTTTATGGAAGGCTTTCCCCGGGAAGGGCTGACCTTTGACGATGTATCGCTCGTCACCCAGTATGCTGATTTTCTCCCGGAAAATGCCGATATCCGCAGCCGGCTGACCCGGAATATCACGACCAACATTCCCTTTGTAAGCGCCGCCATGGATACCGTGACGGAAAGTCAGATGGCCATTGCCATGGCGCTGATGGGCGGCATGGGGATCGTTCACAAGAATCTCTCCCCGAAGCGGCAGAGCGAACATGTGGCCCGGGTCAAACATTACCTCAACGGGCTCATACGGGACCCCATTCTCTTCCGCTCGACGGACACGCTGGAAACCGTGCATCGGACCAAGGAGCAGAAGAATTTCGCCTTCAGCGGCTTTCCGATTCTCGACGAAAACGACCGCCTCGTGGGCATTCTGACCGCCGCCGACATCAAATTTGCCACCGACCGCAAGGCTCCGGTTACCGAGGTAATGACCGCCAACGTGATCTCCGCACCCGCGGAAACCTCCCTGCAGGAGGCCTACACGATCATGAAAAAAAACCGGATCGGCAAGCTGCCCCTGGTGGATAAGCACGGCAAGTTGTCCGGACTCTACAGTTTCAGCGACGTGCGCACCTTGGTTGAGAACGTCGAGCCGCTCTATAACCGCGACATCAAATACCGCTTGCGCGTCGGGGCGGCCATCGGGCCGAACGATCAGGACCGCGTCACCGTTCTCGCCAGGGAGAATGTGGATGTCGTGGTCGTGGACACGGCTCACGGACACAGTAAAGGGGTCATCGAGATGGTCAAGTGGGTCAAGAAGCACCATCCCGACATCGATGTGATTGCCGGAAACATCGCCACAGGCGAAGCCGCCGTCGCCTTGCGTGATGCGGGCGCGGACGCCGTCAAGGTGGGTATTGGCCCGGGCTCGATTTGCACGACGCGCGTGGTGGCCGGAGTCGGCATCCCCCAGATCACCGCCATTTACGACTGCGCCAAGGCGACAGAGGGCAGTATCCCCATTATCGCCGACGGCGGCATCCGCAACTCGGGGGATGTGCCGAAAGCCATCGCCGCGGGGGCCGATACGGTCATGTGCGGATCGCTGTTCGCCGGCACCGATGAGAGTCCCGGCGAAAAGATCATCCACCAGGGACGTCAATACGTGGTTTATCGGGGCATGGGCAGTCTCGCCGCCATGCGGGAGGGCGCCGCCAGCCGGGAACGGTACGGCCAGGGCAATATCCGCGAAGATGAACTGGTTCCCCAGGGTATCGAGGGCATCATCCCCTACTCCGGCTCAGTCCGAAAAGTGATGGTTCAGTATTGCGGCGGCTTGCGTGCGGCCATGGGCTACAGCGGCTGCCGGACCATCGCCGAACTCCAGCAAAAAAGCCGTTTTGTGCGCGTCTCGCTCGCCGGGGTCAGCGAGGCCCACCCGCACGATGTCAAAATCATCAAGGAAGCTCCCAATTACCGTTCCTATGCGAGTGGCGGCTGATCCGGATCGCCCATCTACTCATGACGACCCGCAAACAATATCATCTTACGATTGACAGCGAGCGCTGCAAGGGATGCGATCTTTGCATGGCCTTCTGTGCCAAGGATGTGATCGCCATGGGCACGGCCATGAATTCCCGCGGCCAGCATTACGCCCGACCGACCGCTCCCGAGTTATGCATCGGATGCCTCCAGTGCGCCGATATCTGCCCGGACGCCGCCATCGAGATCGAAGAGGAGCAGTCCTGACATGACCAAACGGGTTCTGATGACCGGTAACGATGCGGTCGGCGAGGGAGCGATCCGCGCCGGGTGTGACGCCTATTTCGGGTACCCTATTACCCCCCAGAACGAGCTGACGGCCTACATGGCCAACCACATGCCCGAGCATGACCGCGTATTCATTCAGGCGGAGAGCGAAATCGCGGCCATTAACATGGTGTTCGGCGCCGCCGTGACCGGAAAACGCGCCATGACGAGTTCCTCGTCGCCCGGGATCAGTCTCAAGCAGGAGGGCCTCTCCTATCTTGCGGCGGCCGAATTGCCGGCCGTCATTGTCAACGTCCAACGGGGCGGACCCGGACTCGGGAACATCGCCCCCTCCCAAGCGGATTATTTCCAGGCCACCAAGGGCGGCGGGCATGGAGACTATAACCTGATTGTCATGGCCCCCGCCTCCGTGCAGGAAATGCACGACCTCACCATCCAGTCGTTTGTCCTGGCTGACCGTTTCCGCACCCCGGTCATGGTGCTGACGGATGGCCGGCTGGGACAAATGATGGAACCCCTGGTACTTCATCGAGGTCGACCGCCGGTTCGTCCGGCCAAACCGTGGGCCCTGACCGGCGCCTCCGGCCGCCCCTCAAATCTGATCCGGTCCCTCCTGCTGGATGACGGAGTGCTCGAGCAGCACAACCTGCACCTGCAGCGGAAGTTCAACCGTATCAAGCAGTCCATTCTCCAGTACGAAGAGTTACACACGCGCGATTGCGACGTGCTGGTGGTGGCCTACGGAACCAGCGCCCGCATTGTTAAGGGAGTCATCGATGAAGCGCGCTCCAAGGGACTGAAAGTCGGCCTGTTCCGGCCGATAACCTTGTGGCCCTATCCCTCCGCCCGGATCCGGCAACTGGCCGCGCGGGTTAAAGGCATTCTGGTGGTCGAGATGAGCAGCGGACAGATGGTGGAGGATGTACGGCTGGCCGTGGGTGACCGAACGCCCGTCCTGTTCGAGGGCCGCATGGGCGGTGCCGTTCCTTTGGAAGCTGACGTGATGGCTGCCCTGCGGCGCATTCTCCGACGAAGAAAGGGGGGGACCCGTTCATGACCTCAACGCCCTCCACTCGCCCCCCCCGACATGTCGCCACGCGATACCCCCTGTATCATCGCCCGGCGTCCCTCAAGCCTGTCCCCACCCACTTTTGCCCCGGGTGCGGGCACGGAACCGCCATCAAACTTATCGCCGAGACGCTGGACGCGCTCGGGATCCGCGAAAGAACCGTGGGCGTGGCGCCTGTGGGATGTGCCGTACTCGCCTACAACTACCTCGACTGCGACATCTCGGAGGCCGCCCACGGGCGCGCCGCTGCCGTCGCCACAGGCATCAAACGCTGCCTGCCCGACAGGATTGTGTTCTCCTACCAGGGGGACGGCGATCTCGCGGCGATCGGCATGGGCGAAACCATCCATGCGGCCAATCGCGGGGAACATATCGCGGTGATCTTCGTCAACAACACCGTCTACGGAATGACCGGCGGACAAATGGCGCCCACCACCCTGATCGGCCAGAAGACCTCCACGAGCCCGTTCGGACGCGATCAGGCGACAACCGGTGCTCCCATCAAGATCTGCGAGTTGCTCAACACTCTCGAGGCCCCCTGGCATATCGAGCGGGTGGCCCTGGATGGGCCTGCCGGCGTCCGGCGCACCCGTAAGGCGCTGACCACCGCCTTTCAGGCGCAAATGGACGACAAGGGCTATAGTTTCATCGAAGTCCTTTCGCCGTGCCCCATTCACATGCGATGCACACCGGTTGAAGCCGTTGGATTGATTAAGGAGAAGATGATTCCCTATTTCCCACTTGGCATCTACAGGCAGAATGGGCAGTCCATGACATGAACTGTGAACGTATCCTGATCGCGGGTGCTGGCGGACAAGGCATTGTGTTTCTCGGGAAACTGATTGCCAACGCCGCCCTTGAAACCGTTCCCCATGTGACCTATTTCCCCTCCTACGGGGCTGAAGTTCGCGGGGGGTCATCCCACTGTCAGGTGATTCTGAGCGGCAGGGAAATCCCGTCACCGGTCGCCCATCAGTTTGAGATCATGCTGATCCTGAATGAGGAGAGCTTTAGCCGGTTCCTCCCTCAACTTCTCCGGAACGGCCTCGCCGTGATCAACAGTTCCCTCTGCTCGGCCGAACCCGCCCCGAATCGCCTGCTTGTTCCGGCCACGCAAACCGCCGATGAGATCGGGGACCCGCGCGTGGCTAATCTTGTCCTGCTCGGCGTGCTGCTCAGCCGCCGTCCGCTGGTCACCCCGGCCCGGATTGAAGGCGCGCTGCGCGCCGCTTTAGGGGAGAACAAGGCAACACTTGAGCGCAATCTGGCCGCGTTTCATGCGGGGCTGGCCATGGAATAGGACTCCGGGGCCCCCGTGCCGCCATGCGTCCTAACGGCCGCGCGCCATGGCCCGGATGAAGGCCTTGAGATCCTTCCGCATGTCGGGATGCTTGAGGCCGAAGATCAGGTTGGTCTTGATGAAATCGAGCTTGTTGCCCACGTCGTAGCGGGTTCCGTTGAACTTCAGGGCGTAGGCGGCACGGCTCTTCACCAGCAGGCGCAGGGCATCTGTGAGTTGGATCTCGTTATTCTTGCCCCGCTTCGTCCTTTCCAGAAACCCGAAAATATCCGGCGTCAGAATATACCGGCTCGCGATCACGAGATTGGAGGGCGCCTCCTCCACCTTGGGCTTTTCCACAAAATCATCCACCAGATACAAGGCGTTGGAGAGCGGCCGTCCACTGATCACCCCATACCGGCTGACCTTGGACCGTGCCACGGCCTCGACGGCCACAACTGAATCCTGATAGCGATCGAATACCTCCATCAGCTGACGCGTCACGGGTTTGCGCCTCCCGTCCATCACCGTATCGCCCAGCAATACCGCGAACGGCTCATTCCCGACATGGTCCTTCGCGCACAACACCGCATCGCCCAACCCCTTCAGCTCCCTCTGCCAAATGAAATGAATGTTGGCCATGTCCGAGATTCTGCGGATCGCTTCCAGTTCAGCCGTTTTCCCCTTCGCGAAGAGCTCGTTCTCGAGATCGAAATTACGGTCGAAATGCTCCTCGATGGCACGCTTCCCCTTCCCGATCACCATGAGAATATCCCGGATCCCCGAGGCCACCGCTTCCTCCACGACGTACTGGATCGTCGGGGTATCCACGATCGGCAGCATCTCCTTCGGCTGGCACTTGGTGGCCGGCAGGAAACGTGTCCCGAAACCGGCGGCTGGAATCACCGCTTTGCGAATCATGATAAGGACTCCCCGGAGGATTTGATGAGGGCGGGCTTCAGAACACGCACCCCGATCGCGGTAAGACGCGACTCCAAGTCGGCAAACATGGTCCCATCGGTGTACGTCCCCACAATCGCCCCGCCCGACCCGCTGAACTTGGCGCTGGCGCCGGCTGACCGCGCCGTTTCCACCATCTGGATGTTGCTCTGACCGACATCATAGATTCGCCGCCGCAAATCGAAATTCGCGTTCAGCAGGGGGGCGATCTGATCCTTCTGTCGGGCCAGCAGCCGTTCCCGGGTCTGCTCGGCCAAACCGGCCCACGTCTTCATGGCGTCCACAACACTGCGTTCGCCGCACTCCCAGCGTGACCTGAGATTGCTGTGAAACACCTCGGTCCCCTCCGCCAGTTCCGCGCGGTAGGCGATGTAAAGCGGAGGCAGCAGTGCCACATCGAGTTCCTCATACTGTCCATATCCCTGCCGGTCCATGATCTCCCTGCTGAAATCCATGTAGACGAGCCCCTCATACACCTGCGCCACCCGGTCCTGCAGACCGGCGGGAATGCCGAGTTCCTGCTTCTCCACGGACAGAATCAGGTTCGCCAGGATCGGCTTGGGAATGTTCACCTGATAGAAGGCCATCAGCGCCCTCATACAGGCCGTGATGATCGCGCTCGATCCTGCCAATCCGACCTGGGTGGGGATGTTGGTGCTGTACCGGATTGTGAAATTCCGATTATCCAACTCGATTTGGTGCTCATAACAGTAGTCCCAAAACCGCTTGATGGCCGCCTTGAGCAACCGCACCCCCCCATAGTATCCATGCCGACGAACATCCTGATGCAGATCATGGATGCTGAGGAATCGCGAGTGATCGCGGGTGTGAGCCAGGATTTCCAGTTCAGGGGTCTGGTAAAGGAGAACCTCAGCATGGAAATTGCTGAACGTAAACGCGATGGTTTTCCCAAAATACCCGTCGGACGGGTTCCCCACCAACCCCGCCCGTGGGTATCCGCGGAAACAAATAATCACGACGCCCCCCCATTGAATAGGATACGGGTTCAGAAATCCCGGGCATGCTACACGGGAGAGGTCCGTCTGGCAACATTCCTCTCCAGTCCCAGCCAAAATCCACAGTCGCGGAATAACTCCTATGCCTGAGCTTTTTTCTTGTCCAGGCACACCTCTTTCCATCATGATGCCGCCCATGAGTTCGGTCGTAATTATTCCAACATACGACGAAAAGGACAATGTGGGCCCGATTTCCTCCGCCCTGTTCGCGGTGCGGCCCGATATCCATGTTCTTTTCGTTGACGCCAACTCCCCCGATGGGACCGGACCGTTGCTGGATGGAATCGTGGCCGCCGATCCCCGTGTGTTCGTCATCCATCAGCCCACAAAAATGGGACTGGGCAAGGCCTATATCGACGGATTCAAGTGGGCGCTCGCCCGCGGCTATGAACATATCTTTGAAATGGATGCTGATTTTTCCCACCAGCCTTCCGAGATCCCCAATTTTTTGAAGGCGGCGGAAACCGCCGACCTCGTTCTTGGCTCGCGTTACATTAACGGCATCCGGATCACCAACTGGCCCTTGAGCCGCCTGCTGTTGAGCATGGGCGGCGCCACGTACGTCCAGGTCATCACCGGCATGCCCTTCACGGATCCCACGGGCGGATTCAAGTGCTTTCACCGCCGCGTCCTGGAATCCATCAGCCTGGACGCGATCCGCTCGAACGGATATTCATTCCAGATCGAAATGACCCACACGGCCTGGATGAAGGGCTTTCGCATCGGGGAAATCCCCATCACCTTCGAGGACCGCCGAGCCGGTTACTCGAAGATGAATTCCCGCATTGTCCGGGAAGCCTTGTGGATGGTGTGGCGCCTGTACCTGCGTAACGGGCTCCGTCGCTCCCCGCGCCGCAAGACCCCGCCCGGCTCGCCCCCTCCCCGGCCATCAACACCCCCGCGCCACGCCTTCCCGCTTTCACCGACATTCTGCGAGCTCTACGCGTCAATCAGTGGACCAAGAATCTGGTCGTTCTGGCCGCCATTTTTTTCGCGTTCGGCGACAAGACCCAGTCCGTCTCCCTGGCGTTGTTCATCCGTGTGGGAACCGCCTGCGCGCTGTTTTGCCTCGCTTCGAGCGGCATCTACCTGATTAACGATATCCTGGACAAGGCGGCGGACGCGCTCCACCCGATCAAGCGGTTCCGACCCATCGCCTCGGGGAAAGTCCGGGTGCTGCCGGCCGCGGTTCTTTCCGCCGTTTTGCTGGTCTCCGCGGTGCTGGGCACCCTCTGGTTGTCCCGGGGATTTGCCCTCATCGTGGGCGGCTACATCGTTTTACAGATCACCTACACGCTGTGGCTGAAACATGTGGCCCTGGTGGACGTCTTTATCATTGCCCTCGGGTTCGTGCTGCGCGCGGCAGGCGGCGGGATCGTGGTCAATGTGCCCGTTTCTCCCTGGTTGCTGCTGTGCGCCTTCCTTTTGGCCCTGTTCCTGGCGCTGTGCAAACGACGGCACGAAAAACTGCTCCTGGACGAGGATAATGCCCAGCACCGCCCGAGCCTGGAACACTACGATCAGAAATTGCTGGATCAGCTGATTGCCATCGTCAGCGCGGCGACCCTGGTCTGCTACTCCATCTATACCCTCTGGCCGGAAACGATCCTCAAGTTCGGTACGCCCCTGCTTTCGCTGACGATCCCCCTGGTCATTTTCGGCATCTTCCGCTACCTCGACCTCGTCTACCGCAAGGAGGGCGGGGGACGGCCCGAAAAAATCCTTCTCACCGATGGACCCCTGCTGATCGATCTGGCCCTCTACGGCCTGACCGTCCTGGGGATCTTCGTCTTTTCACGCTAAGCCTCCGCCTGTGGATTCCGGGGATTCATGAAAGCCATTGTGCAGCGAGTCAGCAGGGGGCGGGTAACGGTGGACGGCCTTGAAACCGGCGCCATCGGTCCGGGCTACGTGGTCCTGCTGGGGGTCAGGAATGGCGATACGGAAACGGATGCGCAGTTTCTGGCCGAAAAGACGGCAGGCCTGCGTGTTTTCCCGGACGATCAGGACAAGATGAATCTCTCCATCATGGACACGGGGGGAAGCATCCTGGTAATCCCGCAGTTCACCCTCTATGCGGATACGCGCAGGGGAAACCGTCCCAGTTTTGTAAACGCCGCCGCCCCGGTCGAGGCCGAACGCCTCTACGAGGTTTACACCGGGCACCTCCGCCGGATTCTCGGAGCGGACAAACTGGCCACGGGCGTCTTTCGCGCCCGCATGCTCGTGGAAATTCTCAACGAGGGGCCGGTGACGATTGAACTGAACTCGGAGGGGCGTTCCGCCGGGTAAACAGCAACCAGGCGGCCAGGGTTTTGCCGTCCTGAATGGATCCTTCCGCCAACTTCTCTTCAACCTCATCCCGCGTCAGATACTCCACGGTGATTCGCTCGTCATGATCCCCGCCCTGCTCCCCACGCCCCCCGGCAAGTTCGGCAAAGAAAAGATGAAGGATTTCGTCGGTATACCCCGGCGCGGGGGCCATCCGACCCAGACTTTCAAGAGCGCGCACGTCGTGACCCGACTCTTCTTTTACTTCGCGCCGGGCGCAATCGGCCGGGGATTCTCCCTTTTCGAGCCCGCCGGCAACAATTTCCAGCATCTCACGGTCCAACGGCTTCCGGAACTGGCGCACGAAAACGAAGCGGCCATCCGGAGTGCGCGCCACGACGGCGGCGGCACCCGGATGGCGGACAATCTCACGCCGTGCGCGCACGCCGGGCTCAAGTTCAACCTCCAAAACCTCAACGTTCAACAGGCGCCCGGCAAAGGCCGTCGTGGTGGAAAGGGTTCGCTCGTTCATACAGGTCATTCCTTATCCCGCCACCCGTACATCCGGTCGTAAGCCTTGCGATATTCCCCGCTGAGAATACGTTGCCACCACGTCTCATTGGCCACGTACCAATCGACGGTTGCACGGAGCGCCTCTTCAAAGCGATGGGCCGGTTGCCACCCTAGTTCCGTTCTGGCACGGGTGTTATCCATGGCGTATCGACGGTCATGCCCCGGACGGTCCTTGACGTAATAAATCAGGGATTCGGGCTTGCCCAGGAGTTCGAGAATGCCCTTCACGATCTGGATATTCGGCACATCGTAGTTGCCGCCGAGGTTATACACTTCGCCGGATTTCCCCTTCCGGAGAACCGTGTCGATGCCGGAGCAGTGGTCCATGACATAAATCCAGTCGCGGACATGCAGCCCATCGCCGTACACAGGCAGCGGCTTATCGGCGAGGGCATTGGCGATCATCAGGGGAATCAGTTTTTCCGGGAATTGATAAGGCCCGAAATTGTTGGAGCAGCGGGTAATGACGGTGTCCAGACCATGGGAGTGCTGGGCGGCCCGGACCATGAAGTCGGCTCCTGCCTTGGTGGCAGAGTAGGGGTTGTTGGGTTGAATGGGGGTCTCTTCGGTGAAGGCGCCTGTCGGGCCAAGACTCCCATACACTTCATCGGTGGAAACTTGCAGATAACGCCGGACCTTGAATTTCCGGGCGGCGTCGAGCAGGTTTTGCGTGCCCATGATGTTGGTTTTGATAAAGGCACGCGGGCCCATGTGCAAACTGCGATCGACATGGCTTTCGGCCGCGAAATTCACAACAACGTCAATTTTGTGAGTTTTGAAGGCCTTGTTTACGTCCCGCGTGGAGGTGATGTCCCCTTGGATGAAGGTGTGCCGGGGATCTTTAGCGATATCACTCAGGTTTTCGATATTTCCGGCATAAGTAAGGGCATCAAGATTGACGATCTCGTCCTCGGGATGCGAGGCAAGAATATAGTGGACAAAGTTGCTGCCGATGAAGCCGGCCCCGCCTGTTACCAGTAGTTTCATAAGTGAGTCCTCCAAAAATGCTTTGTTATAAGCGGACTCTCTGTTGCTGTCCAGCACTCTCTGCTTTTTCTGATCCAACTGCTCTTTCCAGGGTGAACATCACCGCGCATCCTTGCCTCGCGCAAAGACGGCGACGAACTGGCCGGCTGTCTGGCCGGTG
>JBAXWO010000289.1:0-4026 GCA_037128375.1 bacterium | reverse complement strand
GCCGTTCAGTACAATTCGTTTTCTGAAGGTGGCTCAGAAGCGCTCTTCGCGACGGATCAAGATGGAGCATTTTCTGCTGTGGCTGTTGCGGACCTTGCTGCTGATCCTGTTGGCGCTGGCCTTTGCGATGCCGATCGTTCGCGCCAAAAAGTTCGGCAATCTCGTGAGCCGTACGGCGCGGGATGTCGCGATCGTGATGGATGGCTCCTACAGCATGAACTATCAGATGAACCAGCAGGCTGTATGGCACCAGACCACGGAATTAGCCGCCGCCATTATCGAGGGGCTTGGGGACAAAGATCGTTTCTGCGTCTATCTGGCAGGTGATCATGTGACCCCTGTCTTCGAGCAACTGACTGGAAAGAAAGAGGAGGCGGCTACGCGCCTCAGGGCGCTTCCGCTGCCGACGGGCTCATCGCGTCTGTGCCCTGCCACCATTGCCGCATTGGATGCCATGGAGCAGGATGCGCGCCGCAGCGAACGTGAGTTGCATATCATTTCAGATTTTCAGTTGTTGCCCTGGGGCAGTTTCAGAAAGGGAACGAACGCCACCCATACCGTGGCCTCCTCCGTCCAGAATGAGCCTGGCGAGAACGCCTGGGACCCCCAAAAGGTCCGTGACAACACCACCTGTTTTGTCACGCTCCTCGGTACGCCTGAACCCAAAAATGTGGCGGTCACGGATATCGAGTTGGATTCCAAACTGATTACTGCGGAAATCCCCTGCCAGGTGACAGCCAGTCTGCTTCGTAACGGACCTCCGCTGGACACGGCGGTTTCGATTATCGTGGACGACAAGGAAGTGGCCCGGCGTTCCGTGAAGCTGAATGATGGGACTGTGAAGAAGGTGCCGTTCATGCTTCCGCTCCTGAGCGGCGGCGTCCACGCGGTACGGGTTGAGACACCCACAGACAGCCTTTCGGACGACGACCCGTTTTATTGTCTTGTCCGTGTCCGTGAGAAGTTGCCGGTTCTGTGCGTCGGAGAGCCGGATAGCATCCTCTTCCTGAAAGCGGTCTTTGGTGCGAGTGCCGATGGTGTTTCGCCCATTGACGCAAAGGTCACGCGGCCGGATGCTCTCGCCGGAGAAAACCTCGCAGCCTACTCCTGCGTCTTCCTGTGCAACGCGACAGCACTGCCGGGGCAGCAGATTAAACGATTCGAAAATTATGTGGCGGGCGGTGGCTTGCTGGTGATATTCCCGGGAGACCGCGCCGCGCTGTCAGACTATGCCACCTGGGCGAGCCTGCCGGCGGAGCCACAGTCGTTCATCGAATTGCCGGCGACGAACCGCAAACGCCTTTTGATCTGGGATAAGCCCAAACATCCTGTTTTATGGGGCCTCGTGAATGAGGGGACGGCTCCAAGCATCGTGATCAAACGCCAGCTCCAATGCCCGGCACTGAAAGAGAGAGCGGAGACGCTTGTGTCGACAGGTTCCGGCGATCCTTTTCTGATGGTTCGGCCCCATGGGCGTGGCACGGTGGTGCTGTTCGCCGTGTCCGCAGACCGTACCTGGAGCGACTTTCCGCTCTCTCCGTTCTTTCTGCCGATGATGCATCAGCTCACGCAATATGCCGCCGGCGTCGGTGCCGGACAACCGTATCTATGGACGACGGAGAGCCTCTTGCTGACCGAATTCCTGCCGGAAGCCACGTACGAAAGCGCGATCAAAGACTCCGACAGCAAACCGGACCCCCTGCGAAGCACCGAGGTGGAAGGGGGGACGCAGATCTATGCCGAAGGGCTGACGAAACCGGGGTTCTACACGATGAGTACCCCAGGCGGAGGGCCCGCCACGTTGGCGCTGGCCTTCAACATTCCGCGTACGGAATCGGATCTTACGCCCGTGAGACAGCAGGACATTCCTGATATCCTCGGCATTTCCGCATTGCATGTGGCGATCGGCAAAGATGATCTGATGAAGAAGCTGGAGGACTTCCGCGTCGGCCAGTCCTTAAGCGAGTCGCTGTTGTGGCTGGCCTTGCTGATCGCTATCGCGGAGGTGTTCTACGCCAATTTTCTCCTGCGGAAGAACTCAACATTGACGGATGGTCTGACGATTGATCCCTCGGGTAGAGTGAAGGAAAAACAAGCGTGATCATTTACGACCATATCGTGCCGACCGTGACGATTGCGGCAGGTGTTCTGACGGCCCTGGCGGTTACCGTTGCCGGGTATTGGTTTTTTGTCAATCGGGATTGGATCCAGGCTCTGATGGTCCTGTTGCGGACCGTGTTCTTTCTGTTGCTGGGGTGGTGTCTGCTGATGCCCGGTGAACGGACGGTTGAGACCATTCAGTTGAAGCCCCGTTTTATCGTGCTGCTGGACAAGTCTCAAAGCATGACGATGACACGCGGCGAGAAGACGACCAACCGCTGGCAGGTGGCGCAGTCGGTGCTCCAGATGCCGTGGGCTGCGAGCCTGGAGAATAAATTCGAAATCGACTTTTACGCCTTTGCCGAGGAGGTCAGTCCGAAAGTGGCATTGAAGGAGTGTGAGTCGTTGAAGCCGGACGGCAGCGCAACCCTGTTGCGTGACGCGCTGAGAAAAACAACGGGACGTTATACGGGGATTGATGTGGCTGGTTGCCTGTTGCTCAGCGACGGTCTGGACACGCGGGAGGCGTTCAAGGAGTGGGCGACGGAAAAACGGCCGTTCCCGGTCTTCTCCCTGCTGTTGGAAAAAGACGTGAGCTGGGAGGATGAACCGGACATCCGCGTTGAAACGCTTAGCACACCGCATCGTGTGACGGCTGGATGGCAGTCGGAATTGAAGATCGTGATCTCGGGACAGGGGACTAAGGGCAAACCTTTTCCAGTCAAGCTGCTTAAGGATGATGTGCCAGAACAGGAAATAGAGACTCAAATTCCGGAAGGCGGCGGTAACCGGGAGGTGGTGTTCAGGCTGGATCACAAAGAGGTGGGAGTCAACACCTATCGTGTTGCTCTGCCGAAGCTACCCGGGGAGACGCAGACCTCTGACAACGAATCCTCCGTCGTGGTGCAGGTGCAGGATGCCAAGAACCGCCTGATGTATGTTGAGGGCGCGCCTCGGTGGGAGTCTAAATATCTCTCCCGTGTCCTGCGCGAGAGCAAGCTGGTCAGCCCGGCCATTTTTCTGAAGGGTCCGAAAGGCACGTTCATGACCTACGGCGTGAATCGAGATATCGCGCCGGACATGGATGAAGTCCGACTGTCGATGTACAAAATCGTGGTGCTGGGTAACCTGAGCGGCGAAGAGCTGGGTGACGACCGGGCGCGGGCACTGGTGAAATTCGTGGAGATGGGCGGGAGCCTCGTCCTGCTGGGTGGCAGCAAGGGTTGGGCACCGGACGGCTTTATGAAAACGCCCTTGAAAACGCTCATTCCCGCATCGGGATTCGCCGCAAAAGCTTTGGAAGGCGAGTATCGGGTAGCCCTGACAGATCAGGGACGTTCCCATGCGGCCTTCGGGGGGGACGCGGAATTCTGGAACCAGGTCCCCTCGGTGCTTTCCCTGTTTCAAGGCGTGACACCCTCGGCTGCAGCCAGGGTGCTGGTTGAAGCCCAGACTGATCACGGAGCACAACCCATGATAGTGGCCCAGGAGTTTGGCCAGGGAAAGGTCGTGGCGATCTTCTCGGATTCCCTGTGGAAGTGGCAGTTGAGCGCGGATGCCATGAAGAACAAGCCCTATCCCCGTTTCTGGCACCAACTGCTCTCCTGGCTCTCGCCAAAGGCTGATGCTGTGGAGGGAAAACGGTGGGATATTTTCCTGGATCGTGAAACGTGTTTTCTGGGCGAAGAGATTGAAGTCACTGCCCGCTGGATCGGCGAAGATATGCCGCCTGCCGGAACGGTTGTCAAGGCGGAGATCACCTACCCCAATAAAAAGAAGATGCCCTTCTCATTGGCAAGCCAGACGGCTCAGGCTCTCGCAGGGAAGATGGTTCCCGCCTACAGCATGACATTCAAGGGCGAGGCGTCTGGTATGTACGCGGTGACGGCGTTCTCTGCGATCCAAGGACGGCGAAGTGAATCCGAG
>JBAXWO010000288.1:0-4034 GCA_037128375.1 bacterium | reverse complement strand
CTTTGCTGGAACGTATCCTGATGGCGGTGCGGTCCGTTCCGAGCGTGGAGATCATCCGCATCGGGACACGCGTCCCCGTGGTGCTCCCGCAGCGGATCACGAACGAACTCACGCAGATGCTCGCCAAGTATCACCCTGTCTGGGTCAATACGCACTTCAATCACCCGAACGAGATCACGCCGGAGGCCCAGGCCGCCTGCGCCAAGCTGGCCAATGCCGGCATCCCGATCGGCAATCAGACCGTGCTCCTGCGCGGCATCAATGACGTACCTCAGGTGATCGAAGAGCTCTGCCGCGGCCTCGTGCGGATGCGCGTGCGGCCGTACTATCTCTTCCAGTGCGACCTGGTCCGGGGCGTGGAGCATTTCCGAACCCCGATCAGCCGTGGCATCGAGATCATGGAATACCTGCGCGGCCGCCTGAGCGGGCTGGCGATTCCGTCCTTTGTGGTGGATGCGCCCCATGGCGGCGGCAAGATTCCCTTGTTGCCCAATTACCTGATCTCAACCAGCCCGACCAACACGGTCCTGCGGAATTACGAGGGAATGATCGTCAACTACCCCGAGCCCAGCGAACCGATGCCCCGCACGAGCCCGCCGGCGTCCGCCGCTAAAAATGCGTCGCCCGGCGTCTGGGATCTGTCGGCGGGGCATGCCTCGGTCATTGTGCCGGCCGGCGGACACCGCCAGAAACGCCGCGCCTCGCGCAAGTGCCAGCGAACTCTGGCGCGCGAAGACCAGCATCCGGAATTCAGCAGTCTGCTTGAATCCATCATGTCCGACACAACCAACTAACCTCCCGGCCGGCCGCGTCCTCAAACCGCAGCCGGCCGCTTTTTCCATCATACTCGACCCCCTGAAAGGCCTGGCACGGTGCAACGGAAGATTGGTTTCACATACGACTTGCGCAGCGAATACATCGCCCTGGGTTTCAAGGAGGAGGAGGCGGCGGAATTCGACAGCGACATCACCATCGACTCCATCGAGAAGGTCATTCGCGAATGCGGGCATATTCCAGACCGAATTGGCCATGCGCGCTCGCTGTGCCGCCGCCTGGCCGCCGGCGAACGCTGGGACCTTGTCTTCAACATCGCCGAGGGTTTGCATGGGCGCAGTCGTGAGGCCCAGGTTCCATGCCTGCTTGAAATTTACGACATCCCCTATTCCTTCTCCGACCCGCTGGTCTGTGCGGTGACGCTCGACAAGGCCGTGGCTAAGCGGATCGTGCAGTCCTCAAACCTCCAGACACCCTGCTTTCATGTGGTCCGCAGCGAGGCCGACCTCGACGCGGTGAACCTGCCCTACCCGCTTTTCGCCAAACCCATCGCCGAAGGGACCGGCAAGGGCATCGACAAGACTTCCTGCGTACAATCGGCGGCCCAACTGCGCGAACTATGCCTGACGCTGTTGGCGCGTTACGGGCAACCCGTCCTCGTCGAGGAGTACCTGCCGGGCCGTGAATTCACCGTCGGCATTCTCGGAACGGGTGTGCAAGCGAAGGTTCTCGGCACCTTGGAGGTCGCCATCCGCAAGAATGCCGAAACCACCATCTACACGTTCGAGGTCAAGGAAAAGTGCGATGACCTGGTGGACTATAGTCGCCCGTCCCGTACCCCCCTGATCGAAGCCGTCGAGCAGCTGGCTTTGGACGCCTACCGGGCCCTGGAGCTAAGGGACGGCGGACGGGTGGATATCCGCCTGGACCGCCATGGCCGGCCGGCGTTCATGGAGGTCAACCCCCTGCCCGGCCTCAACCCGGTGCATTCGGACCTGCCCATGATTGCCACCCAGGAAGGCATGAGTTTCAGCCAGTTGATCACCTCCATACTGAATAGCGCCCTGTCCCGTGCGGGACTGCTCTCATGAAGCGGTTGCACGAGCCCGTCCTGATTCTTCACCATGCCGTATCGGCTCTTGACCGGGGACCCAGTGCGGAAAGCGATGCGGGTGTCATGGACGAGGTCCGCGCCGTGGAGGCCGCGCTGACGGAGCTCGGCATTCCCCACCGGGTAGCCGCCATCGGCTCCCTCTCCGAACTGCCTGCCCTGCTCACGCGCAGTCCGGAGAAGATCGTCTTCAATCTCGTGGAGAATCTCCCGCCACGCCCGATCGATGCCGCTTTGGTGCCCTCCATCTGTGAGGCCTTTGGCAAGGGCTGCACGGGAAATGACGCCGCCTGCCAGACCCTGAGCCTGGATAAATGGCGCACAAAAAGCATCCTGAATTCCGCGGGACTGCCGGTTCCCGCAGGGGTTCTGGTTCCGCCGGGAGCCAAGGTCTCCCGCCAGACCCTTCCGCAAGGGCCCTTCATTGTTAAACCGCTTCTGTCCGACGCCAGCGAAGGCATTCACGCCGACTCCGTCGTAGCCGGCGCGGGTCCGGCCTTGGACCGGATCGTCCGGCGCGTTCATCGTGACTTCAACCATCCCGCGCTGATCGAGCAATTTTTCGGAACCCGTGAGTTAAACGTCTCCGTGCTGCGGCGTGGTGGAAAAACCAAGGTCCTACCCCTCGCTGAGATCGAGTTCCGCGGATACGGACGGAAACGCCCCCCCATTGTGGACTATGCGGCCAAGTGGCACCCCGATTCGTACGAATACCAGAATACGGTGCGGGTCATTCCGGCCCGACTGGCACCTAAACTTGCCCGGGAAATCACCCAGTGCGCCTTGGCGGCTTGGGAGACCCTGGGATGCAGTGATTATGCCCGGGTCGACCTGCGCCTCACCGACGATGGCCGGTTTGCGATTCTTGAGATCAACCCGAATCCGGATATCTCGCCCGGGAGCGGGTTCGAGGCCGCCCTGAAGGCGGCGAAAATCCCCTTTTCGGAGTTCGTCCGCGCCATGTGTGCCAACGCGTCCAAGCGTCAGCAGGCACTCACCCCGGGCAAGGCGGGGAGTGCACGCACCGCCCCCAGACCGCGTTCGGCGACCCGTCCTGTGATCCGTTACACAGAACCGTCTGACCGCGATCCCATTCTGGCCTTTCTCAGGGCGACCGGTTTCTTCCATGACGGCGAGATCGATATCGCCCGTGAGGTTCTGGACGAAGCCCTGAAGAACGGCCCAGCCGGTCATTACCAGTCCTTTACACTTCTGGCGCAGGGAAAACCGGTGGGTTGGGTCTGTATCGGTCCCACCCCCTGCACAATCGGCACCTTTGACGTTTATTGGATCGGGGTCTCATCCGTCCATCAGGGCAAGGGTTATGGTCGGGCTCTTCTGGATCACGCCGAGAAGGTCATTCGCGAACGCTCGGGGAACATGATAGTCATAGAGACTTCAGGAAGAACGCTTTACGACTCCACTCGAGGGTTTTATCTGGCAGCAGGTTACCACGAAACCGCCCGTATTCCTGATTTTTACGGGCCTGGTGATCCACGCGTTATCTACGTCAAGTCCCTCGTTTTTCCTTGAATGCCGTGCCCGTGTAATGGTATCAACGGGCCCTCAAGTCACAGCAGGCTTAAGTATACGGGAGGCATGACGGCCTATGGGTTGGTTCACAAAAAGAGAGAAGACCGAAGCCAAACCGGAGTCCAAGGAGGAGATCTGGACCCAGTGTCCCTCCTGCAAGGCCCAAATCCACGTTGAGGAGTGGGAAAAGAACCTCAAGGTTTGCGACCGTTGCAATTACCACGACCGGATGCCCTGGCAGGAGCGGGTCGGCGTCATGTTCGACGCCAAGACGTTCAAGGAACTAAACCCCAGGATTACATTCAGCGACCCCCTGAAGTTTTCCGATGCCAAGGGCAGTTACGCCGAAAAGGCCGTTGAGACGCGGCAGAAGACGGGATTGAATGAATCCGTCGTTACGGGCGAGGGTAAGATCATGGGGATCAAGGCCGTGGCCGCCATCATGGATTTCCGTTTCCTCGGCGGCAGCCTGGCCAGTGGAACCGGGGAAAAAATCCTGCTGGCCGCTCTTTACGCCCTTAAGCACAAGCGTCCCTACATTATCGTCTCGGCTTCTGGAGGAGCCCGCATGCACGAGGGCATTGTCTCCCTGATGCAGATGCCCAAGACCTGTGCC
>JBAXWO010000287.1:0-4058 GCA_037128375.1 bacterium | reverse complement strand
GTGCCCTGCCCGCCGGCGACCAGAATGACCCCCACCTGACCGGCGCGCAACGCCTTCTCGCCGACCAAGCGAGGCCCGGCTTCCTCGGCGGCCGACAGGGAAACCACCGGCGCGGGTTCAAGGTCCCCGACCTGCGCGCCCTCCCCGGTCGCCGCCCCGCCCTGCAAAAGCGTTTTGATCAGAGCCACGGTGCCCATATCCAGGCTTTCAACCTGCGCCAGCAGACCCGTGCGCTGGCCGGCATCCAGGCGATCCCAGAACTTCAGCACTGCTCCCTGTCCGTACTTGTCCAAAAACACTCTGGCTTCCGCATGCGTCATATTGTTCTCCGAACTGTCCGCCCTCAAACCCACTCCGCCGCGCCGCCTTATTGACGGGGGCCGTACTGCCTAACCATCCGGCGAAGCGTCTCCCGCTCTTCGGGCGCCAGGCCAGATGCCCGTCCCAGAAGAT
The DNA here is from genome assembly GCA_037128375.1 of bacterium. Classification (GTDB taxonomy): domain Bacteria; phylum Verrucomicrobiota; class Kiritimatiellia; order CAIKKV01; family CAITUY01; genus CAMBRF01. The sequence continues at coordinate 3,605 of JBAXWO010000287.1, read as the reverse complement.
CCTCAGCCAACGTCGCCGCCCGGCGGCCCTCGCCCTTCTTCTCATAAAGTTCCGCCAGATGAAACTGCACGGTGGGATCCTCAGCAAACAACGATATCGCCTTCTTCAGAGACTCCTCCGCCTCGTCCACTTTATTCAGCCGGGTCAGAATCACCCCCAGGGTGTCCCAGAAGTTGTACGGCTTCGGGTCCGCATTCAGGGCCTCACGAATGAGTTCCTCGGCTTCCTGCAACGCGCCACGCTCCTGAAGTACCCAGGCCAGATCGTTCAGGACGGACGGCGTCCGCTGACGCTGCAAACTCTTTCGCAGGGACGTCTCCGCCAAGGCGTGCTCCTTGCGTTCCAGATGAAACGACGCCAGCACCTGGTTGGCAAAGGGATGTCCCGGATCCAGGAGCAGCAGGCTACGGATATGCTGGGTCGCCAAATCCTTCCGGCCCTCCTGTACATCGAGCCTCAACAAAAGATCCAGAAGCGGCAGCGTATTGGGCCGCACACCCAGTGCCGCATCGAGACGGGTGCGGGCACTCGTGAAGTCGGCGCGATTAAGCGCAATCTGGCCCATCACCACCATGGTCAGGTAGTCCCGGCTTTTGAGTTGCTCCAGTTTGCGCTCGCATTGGTCCAGCGCCTTGGCATCGCCCATCTGCATGACCACCCCCGCGAGCATCGCCCAGGCGGAAGCCAGCTCGGGATTGACCTCCACGAGTTCCTGCAGCACAACGCGGGCCTTACCCGGCTCCCCCGCCGTCAGGTGCATGACCGCATACTCCATCGCCACGCGAACCTTGGGCACCCCGGCCTTCTCGGCGCGATCAAGCAGGGCGGCGGCTTCATCAAACCGGTTCTGCCGCACGGCCAACCTCGCCAGGGCCAACAGGGCGGAGACATTATTCGGATCCTTTTCGATCAACTCCCGATACAGGGCCGCCCCCTCCTCGGTCTGGTCCTGCGCCAGGTAGGCCATGGCCAGTCCCTGCGTCAGCTCATCCTTCTTGTCTGTCGAGAGCTCGATGGCCCGCTTGAACCCCGCCACGGCCATACCGGGTTCGCCGGACAACGCCCACACCATGCCCAGGTTGGCATAGGCCTCGGGCAGCCGCACGTAACCGTAGTACCGCGACAGGGACCAGATCTGCATCTTCTGCTTGAGGGACCCAGCCAGTTCATTGAACGAGGCTTTGATCCGCTCCGCCTCCGGAGTTGCATAGCCGCGTTCAATCATGGTGAGCAGGTTCAACAGCGCGCTCACATTGCCGGGATCCCATTCCCGCGCCTTCGAATATGCCGCATAGGCCTCCTGACGGCGACCCGCATCCTCCAGGACCACGCCAAGATTATTCGCCACCATGCCAGCCTGCCGCAGCGCCTGGGCGGCGGCTTGGGCCATCAGCGGACTCTCCCCGCGGGAGTCCATCAAGTCCTTCAGGAAGGGGGACCCGGCAAACTCACGGTGGCGCGCCCAAAGGTCGTCAATGTCCACCTCGGCCATGTTCCGGACTCCGATGAACAGGGAGCGATCCGGTACCGGACGAAATCCTCCCGACAGCCAGAGATCCGGCAGGGTCATCAACGCCACCTTCCCGCAATAGTTCGAGTCGGTGGCCATCCACTCGCGCAGAAAAGCCAGGATATCCACCTCCGCCAGGCTCCTCAGTCGAGGATCGTCGAAGGAATGGGCCATGTACCGCATGTATATACTGTTGTTGCCCATTCGCGTGTTGAGCAGGTTGATAGGGATCCCCATCTCACGGGCTGCCAGCTTCAGATTACCGTCCAATTGCCCGTCCGTCACCAACCAGGTGCGGCCGGCGAGGCTTTGGACCACACTCCGGGCGTAGGCGTGAATCGCCTCGGAATCACGGGCATCGGCCGTCCGGAAATTCAGCGTGGCCGCCACCACCGCCACACCCAGGAAGCCGACGGCGGGAATCCACCCGCCCTGTTCGCGCCACCAGATCCGCCCCCGCTCGTAGGCTTCGGCATTCTGCCCCCACATCCGCGGCAGCAGGAACCAGTAGGCCGTCAGGTAGCCGAACACAAACGCCATCAGAACATAGGGGGTGACCAGCAGGCGCACGTTCCCCAGCAGGGCCCACGGCGCGACCGGCGTGTTAAACAGCATCGCCAGGGCCACAACCGTGAGAATCGCGTGCAGGATAAAGAATCCCCAATCCTTCTCCTGATTCAACGCCCGCCGCCCCACCAGCAGGACGGCCACCCAGGGAACGATGCCCACGATGAGTACCAGCAACCACCCGAGTTGGGGAAGGCTGCGGGCAATGAGGATGTATTGCAGCCTCCAAAGATGGTACAGGGCCTGCCAGAAATTGCCGCCCACGGCATAGACAAACTCGTCGCCCCGCAGGAATTGCCAGGCCGCCACGAAATAGAGCAGCAACCCGAGCAACAGCGCACCGCCCAACCCCAGAACACGCGACCCTCGCAAGTCGCCATCAAACCACAGAACCCCGATCGCCCCGATCAGCGCCACAGGTGCCAACACAATGAAAGTGGCAAACTCGACGGCACCCAAACCGAACAAGAAGGCAAACAATAGACCTTTCCAAAGGGACGCCCGGCGCGAATAGGCGATGAACACGCGCGCCACGATCATCAACCAGAGAATATCGAACGAGGCCACATGGAATCGGTTGCTGACATACCAGAAGGGAATAGACCCCATCAAGGCCAGCGCCGCCGCCAGACCGGCCAGGAGGGAGGCGGTTTCAACCGCCCGGCGGTTACTGTCGTCCACCGTCACCACCAGCCAGACGGAATCAGCCACCACACGGAAGAACATCCAGACAGCCAGGGCGCCGCAAACCGCGCTCAGCAGGTTGAGTCGAAGGATGATCCCGCCGAGCGGCAGGGCGGCCACCAGATTCACCAGCTGGCTCCAGAGCACATGCGACCCTGCGCCGAAGGCCTCCAGTCCCAACTGCTGGGCCATCTGGGTCGCGGACTCCCCCGGATACGGCCCCCGACTCAGCGTGAACAGGTAAAGCCCCAGCGCCAGCATCCCCAGGAGGGGCCCCATAATCCGCAACAATCCGCGTTGTTTGTCTATCATGGCGCACTACATTGGCCGATTTATGCTGGATGGTCAAGCCAGCCTTGAATCCCGGAGACACCCACCCTCCGGCGCCGGGGGCCAACACCCGCTGTTGTCCATGACGCCTTCCCTGTGTTAGCATGTGCCCCGATCAAGACGATGGAGAGTAACCATGAGTGAAACCCAACTGATTCTGGCCTGTGACTGCGTCCATCGGGAAATCATCCCCCGCGCCGTCAAACAGCAGGTCCTCGACGGCCTCAGAGCCGCCGGCATGCATGTCACGGTCGTGGAGGATCTCTGCGGGAGAGCCGTCGGCAAGGATCCGGTCCTGACGTCCCTGGCAACCGCCGTGAACCCCGTCGTTCTCGCATGCCACCCCCGCGCAGTACGCGAGCTCCTGCACTTCGCCGGAGTCCATCCCCTACCCGCCTCACTCCGCATCCTGAATCTGCGAACCCAGACGGCCGAGGCCATTCTGGGACAGCTGAAACTACCCCCCTCCGTTCCTCAACCCGCCCCCCTTCCCCCCGTAACCCATAGCCCGGAG
>JBAXWO010000286.1:0-4065 GCA_037128375.1 bacterium | reverse complement strand
GCCTTGACCAAGACCAGGATTTCAAGGGGTCCTACTTCACCCATGTCTGTACCGGCTCCACCGTGACGTGATTGCCGAACTCTCGTGCCATGTGCCTCGCGATGTTACTCCGGTGGCATTCCGCCGGGTTCGCCTCAAAGCACATCAGGCAGACGCGTCGATACTCCTCCAGCATCCCGCCTAAGGTAGAAAGCGCCTCGTCCTGAGTCTCCAGATAGGCGTCGTACGCCTTGAAAAACGCGGCGTAGTCGCCATCCGTCTTCACCTTCTTCCGGATATCCGCCGGTGAACCCAACGCCTTGACGTGCGTGTACCGCATGCCAGCGCCCTCCACAGCCGCCGACAATGGGGTTTTGGAGAAACCCTTCTTCCGGCTGAAAGGCAATTCCCTCACATCCACCAGCATCTTCACATGATGACACGTCAGAAACTTGATGAACCGGGGAACGTCCAGGCCCTCATACCCGATTGTCAGAAGCGTATGCCCCTCAGACGCTTGCTTAATGGAAGCGATCATCTCAGTTTCCTTCCTTTCCGGCCCCGGCGAACCCCCCGCCCAATCTCCAGCCGTTGCGTCCTCATGTACAACTTCTATCACCTGCTGTCAAAGCAACTAAAGCTTGTGGATCGTGACCTCAATTTCGGGAACGTTTCCCGCAAACCACTTCTCCGGGTCCGAGGGGCAGGTCGCAATAAGGGGGCGGCGGGGGGGTGGGGGCAGTCAATGACCTCTATTCTGGATTCCGTGTCGTGAATCCTATAGGCTGTTCCGCCGATGTCCTTCGTCGTCACATACGAGTCGCATAGCGTGGCCGATACGCACAGGCTGGCCCGGCGCCTGCTCCGGCAATTGCCGGGTCGGGTCGTGCTGGCGCTGCACGGGGATCTGGGCAGCGGGAAGACCTGTTTTGTGCAGGGGTTGGCGGCGGCGCTGGGGATTGACCGGCCGGTGACCAGTCCCACGTTCACGCTGATCCACGAATACCGCGGGTCCCGGACGCTGGTGCATGCGGACCTGTATCGCATTCGCGACTCCGGCGACGCCCTCAGCCTCGGTCTTGAGGAGTACTTTGACGTCGACGGCATCGCGGCGATCGAGTGGGCCGAGCGGGCGGAGGATGTCTTCCCGTCCCACACCCTCCATCTTCACTTCGAGGCGCTGGCCGAGCCGCACGCCCGCCGGATCACGATCCGGTCCCCGCAACCGCTCAAGTTGCGCTCCGCCATTGCATCCTGACAGGCGCTGCGCTAGCATGCGGCACAGTGTTCAGGGCCGAGATCATGGGGTGACATCATGCTGGATATCAAGACGATCAGGGATCATGAAGAGGGTGTGCGTCAGGGACTGGCGGCGCGCGGCGCCACCACGGAATTCCTCGATGCGGTGGTGGCGGACGACAAGCAACGCCGCGCCCTGGTGACCGAGGTGGAAACCCTGAAGAGTCTGCGCAATACGGTTTCCAAACAGATCGGCCTTCTTAAGAGCAAGGGGCAGGACACCTCCGACACGCAGAAGGCGATGCGCGACCTGGGCGATTCGATCGCCCAAAAGGATGTGCAGGTCCGCGAGCTGGAGGCGCGCCTGAAGGACAACCTGCTCCGGATTCCCAATATCCCGCACAGCAGTGTTCCCGTGGGGCTGGATGCCGCGGCCAACGTGGTGGTCCGGACTTTCGGCGAGCCGCGGTCGTTCGCCTTCGCTCCGAAGGGGCATGTGGACGTTGGCGAGCGGTTGGGGATTTTCGATTTCGCCCGCGCCGCGCGGATGACCGGTTCCGGGTTCCCCCTGTTTCTCGGCAGCGGGGCCAAGCTCCAGCGCGCCCTGATCCAGTTCATGCTGGACCTGCATGTGACCGAGCACGGCTACACCGAAATGCTCCCGCCCTTCGTGGTGAACACCGCGTCGATGATCGGGACGGGCCAACTGCCCAAGATGGCGGACGATATGTACCACGCCACCGACGATCTGTGGTTGATCCCGACCGCCGAGGTGCCGGTGACCAACTTCTATCGGGACGACATCATCGATAAGCCGCTGCCGGTTTACCTGACCGCCTACACGCCGTGTTTCCGGCGCGAGGCGGGTTCCGCCGGCAAGGAAACCCGCGGCATCATACGCGTCCACCAGTTCGACAAGGTCGAGATGGTTAAGTTTGTCGAGCCCGCCACCTCCTATGCCGAGCTCGAGACGCTGGTCGCCAACGCCGAGGACGTGCTGCAGCGCCTGGGGCTGCCCTATCGCGTGCTGTCCCTGTGCACGGGTGATATCAGTTTCGCGGCGGCCAAGTGCTACGATATCGAGTTGTGGGCGCCGGGTCAGAACGCCTGGCTGGAGGTGTCGTCCTGCAGCAATTTCGAGACGTTCCAGGCGCGGCGCGCGAATATCCGGTACCGCCGGGCGGACGGCAAGGTGGACTTTGTTCATACCCTGAATGGGTCCGGCGTGGCGCTGGCGCGCCTGATGGTGGCGATCCTGGAGAACGGGCAGGAGGCCGATGGCTCCGTGACCCTGCCGGAAGCCATCGTGCCGTATATGGGCGGTGTCCGGCGGCTTGAGCCTGCGAAATAAGCGCATGATCAACACTTCCCTTCTTCCTCCCGGCTCCCGCATTCTGGTGGCGGTTTCGGGTGGAGCGGATTCCGTGGCCCTGCTGCATGCCTTAAAGACGCTTTCCGGCGGGAGGCGGTGGCGGCTGACGGTGGCGCATCTGCATCATGGCATCCGGGGCCTTGCGGCCGATGAGGATGCCCGCTTTGTCGAACGAACCGCTGCTCAACTTAAGCTGCCCTGCGTGCTGGGCAAGGCGCGGGTTCCGGCCTTGGCGCGGCGCCGGGGCATCTCCCTCGAAATGGCCGCCCGTGAGGCGCGGTATACGTTCCTGCTCCGGACCGCGCGCCGGGTGAAGGCTGATGTGATCGCCACCGCGCATACCGCCGACGACCAGGCCGAGACGGTTCTCCTCAGGCTGGTGCGCGGAGCGGGCCGGGCGGGACTGTCCGGGATTTCCGCCGAAACCGCCCTGAAGGGCTGTCGTCTGGTCCGCCCGCTCCTGGACGTGTCCCGCCGTGACATCCTCAGTTACCTGCGTCGTGAAAAGCTTGCCTGGCGCGAGGACGAGAGTAATGCCGATTCCGCGTTCCTGCGCAATCGGGTTCGTCATCAGCTGATTCCGCTGCTGGAGCGGGACTTCAATCCCCGCATTCGGGAGGCCCTGTCCCGGACCCGCCGCATTTTGGCTGACGAGGAAGCCTGGCTGGAGGAGTTGACGGGGGGCATGCTGGACGCCAGCCTGATCCCGTCGGACCGCGCGGCCATGCCGCGGCGCGCCCTCAGTTGCCGCCTTCTCCTGGCCCATCCCCTCGCCGCACAGCGACGGGTGATCCGAATGTGGCTGATGGCGCGCAAGGCGCCGGAATCCTGTTTCGATTTCGAAACCCTCGACCGGATCCTGGCCCTGTGCGGGGGGGCTCGTGGCAGCGCGACGCTGTTGCTGGGGGAGGGGTGGGCCGTGCGGAGGGCGTACGATCGATTGACGGTGGACCGTATCCTGCCGGATCCTGCCGGGTTTCGCGTGCGGGTGTCCATTCCGGGGGAGACCCTTCTGCCCGACCCGGGGTGGCGGATTGTGGCCCGACTGGAACCGGGCTTAATCAAGGAGCGGCCGCGGCGGCCCGGGATCTGGCCTGCCCGCGCGTCGCTGTGTTTCTCCACGGGGGGCCGTCAGCCGTTGTATGTCCGGTCGTGGCAGCCCGGCGACAGGATGGCGCCCTTCGGGATGAAGGGATCGAAGAAGATTCAGGACATTCTGGTCGATGCCAAAGTTCCGCGCCAGGAGCGCCCGGGCCTGCCCCTTTTCGAGAGTGGCGGCGAGATTGTCTGGCTTCCGGGATATCGGGTGGCGGCCGCCCGGCGCGTGACGGACCCCGGGGTGATGAATCTCCAGCTCTGTGTGGAACCCTTGCATGGAGGCAACGGCGACGCGGTGACCTGATGAGCGGGGGAGTGGGGATCAGCAGTTCCGAATTAGATAATTTTCGGATTGAGCCAGCCTGCCCGGCGGCCCG
>JBAXWO010000285.1:0-4073 GCA_037128375.1 bacterium | reverse complement strand
GGGGCGCGTTGGTGGTCGGGATCTGTAACGTGGTAGGTTCCACGATTGCGCGCGAAGCCGGTCGGGGGGTCTATCTGCATGCCGGACCGGAGATCGGGGTGGCCTCCACGAAGGCCTTCACCTGTCAGTTGGCCGTCCTGTTGATGATGGCGCTCAAAATCGGGCGGTGCCGCCGGCTGTCACGCCAGCGCGGCAGCGAAATATGCGCGGAAATCCGGAAGATTCCGGGATTGGTCAGGTCTGTTCTGCAGAGGAACGATGAGATCATAGCGGTCGCCGCGCAGTACGCGAAGGCGAAGGACTTCTTCTTTTTGGGGCGAGGCTGCATGTATCCGGTGGCCCTGGAGGGTGCGTTGAAACTCAAGGAGATCAGCTACATCCACGCTGAGGGGTACCATGCCGCGGAGTTGAAGCATGGCCCGATTGCGCTGCTGGACGACCAGGTCCCCGTGATGGCGCTGATCAATGATCTTGTCGGGCGGGAGAAGATGGTCAGCAATGTTCAGGAATGCCGCGCGCGGCACGCACCGGTCGTGGGGGTGATCACAGAAGGGGATGACTCCATCGCCCAGCATGTCAACGGGGTCATTCATGTGCCGAAATGCTCGCATCTGACGGCCCCGATTCCGACGGTGGTGGCGTTGCAGTTGTTTGCCTACCACGTCGCGCGGATTCGGGGATGTCCCATCGATCAGCCTCGAAATCTTGCCAAGAGCGTGACGGTGGAGTAGTCGTTCCGGCCTTTATCAGGTACTGGCCGGAGGACTGGGGCGCACGGCCCCTTGGAGGATTTCGAAGACCCTGATGCCGCAGGGGGCGAGGGTGATCTGAAAGTCTTTCCCCTGCTGTTCGATCTGTTCCCCTCCGATCCGGTCCATCAGGATGCATGGCGTGTGCAGTCCGTAGCTGACGAGATCGACGCCGATGTGCTGAACCCGGTCGGTATCCAGGTTGGCGAACAGCAGGAATCCGTCGCCGTCACCCGGTTCCGGTTTTCGATAGGCCGCCAGAATGGCCTCGTGCCCGTTATCGACAAACGTCAGGTTGCCCGCTTGGCGCAATACGGGGTGCTTCGCGAGCAGCCTGTTGATGGCCGTGATGGTCGGGCGAAAGTCGGGTCCGGTGGACAGATCCAACCGGTGCGGCCGCCCGATGAAGGGAACGCGTTCCCGGACGCCGCCCTCCGCGCCTTGCGTCAGACCGGTCTGACCGGTCGTGTAAAGGGCACAGATGGCAAAACGCGGGATGATGGAACGATCCGCCCCGAATAATTGGGCCGGCACCCCTGTATCGTGGGTGGTTACAGCACAGAGGTGGCGGAGACGACCGGCCACGGCGTGTAAATATTGGATATAATGCCGGAGTGCCGGTCCGAAGGGGTACTCCCAGCTATTGGCCAACAGAAGATTGATGCCCCACTCCGGAACCGTTCTTTCCAGGGTCAGTTCATCGGTGAAGTATTCGCCCAGAATGGCGAGGTCGGGATACTGCTGCCGGATGGCGGCGCTCAGTTCGGCGATGAATGGGCCATGGCTGCTGTGCAGATTGTCGAACCGTACCATGCCTCCGGTATAGGCGGCGTAGCTGGACCAGAATAGGGCGTACTGCTTCATGTAGTCCCAAATACTCCGCCGGACGGGACCATTAGGATGTTCGTAATTGATGGAAACCAGGTCCTCCCATCGAATCCAGCTTTGCATATGCCAGCATCCCGCGCGCTTGAAGCCGTCGGGCTCACGATCATCAGGTAGAATCCAGTCCGGGCAGGCTCCCACCATGTCGCTGTCCAAGGCGATGTGGTTGAGCACAAGATCGAAACAGAGCCGGATGCCGAGACGGCGGCACTCCTCCACAAACCTTTCGAGTTGATCCAAGCCATCCCGGGGGCCGGTCGGATCACGGTAACGCTCGTCCACTCCGAAGAGGTTGCAGGCGGCATAGGGGCTTTGCGAACCACCCATGGGTGTGATCGGAAGGAGGTGTAACGTGTCAAACCCCATGGCGTTGAGGTTGGGCAGCAAGGACATCCAGTCGCTGATTGTTCCCGAAGCACTGGGAATCAGGCTGTAGAAGCGCACGGTGCGAAGGGAAGGCGGGTCCACCAGGACAAAGGAATGCGGTACGCGATCCCAAAACCATTTTTCGCCGCCGTTGAGCGAGTACTTGATGCGGAATCGGTAGAAGCCGCATCGCGGTATGTTCAGAACCAGTTTGAAAGTTCGCCCATCCGATGTTTCGAAGCGAATGTCACGCCATTCGCCCGGTTCGCGGGCCCCGATATCGGTATGCAACGTCACGAGCGGGTTAGCCGCCTCGAGCGTGCTCAGAGTGACCGTAAGCTCGAGGGGTTCATCGCCGTACAGGCGGGTGAAGTTTGAGGGGCCGGATTTGAAGGAACGCTGGATGATGCCCGCTGCCCCGCGTTGGATGGGGCGCGTCGGCAACGGTGGGATGGGAAGTCTTTGGAGAGGCATCAAGGTCGACCTCCGTGCTGTACCCCTGGAATCATGGGGGATACAATATCGAAGGCAGCGGTCTTGCACAAGCGGCGAGTAAACGGCATTCTGGGATGGACGACGCGCCTGATGCACGGCAGAATGGGGGGGCATGAATATTTTCGCTTATGGCTCGTTGAGTTTACCCGAGGTCATGCTGGCCGTCGCCGGAGGGCGTTTTTCCTTTCTCGAGGGCCGGGTGCAGGGGTACGCGCAATTGCAATGGCGGGATAAGGAGCGGACGGCGATGATCCCGTTTCCCGACATCTGCACGGAAGGGATTGTCTATCTCAATGTGGGTAAGGATGTGGTGAAGCGCCTTGATGCCTTCTTCGGAGAATCCTTTAATCGTCTGGAGGTTAATGTGGAGACCGGGCAGGATGACTGGTGTGAGGCCGAGGCTTATGTTTTGAAGTTGAAGGAGAAGAAGCACTTGACAGCCAATGCTTGGGATGAGGATGATTTTCGTCAGAAACATCTCGCTAAATTGCTGAAAACGTACAGTGTCGATGTTCCATGATTGAGAAGAGTGCCATTATCCAGAATGCGGCGGGCATTCATTGCCGGCCCTCGGCGGTGATTGTGACCGCCGCTATCGCCTATTCAGGTGTCGTGAGAGTGTCTTGCGACGAGGGCAGTGCGGACGCGCGATCTTTGCTGGCGTTGGTTTCGCTCGGATTGAGCGCCGGCACGACGGTCAGAATCCGTGTGTCGGGCCCCGATGAGGAAGCGTTCTGCAAGCACCTGGTTGCCCTGTTCGAGCGGCATTTCGACTTTGCGGAACGGATAGAAGACGACATTTAGCCACAGGCAGCGTGGCTTTCCTGCCTGCGCTACTTGTCTGCGGGTGCGGGCGCCTTTGGAGGTTCCACAACAGGCTCTGCAGGCGGCGTGACCACTTTGGCCTCGGACTTGCCGGATACGGTCTTCACCGGTTCCGCCATACGGGAAGTTGCGGGGGCCGGGGCCTCAACCGACGGTTCGTCCTCCGTCAGCGGAGTGGTCACTGCCTGCGGCTCAGATTGCAGGGGGGCGGGCGGCATGACGATGTCAGTCCCGGGTTTGGGCTTGGCGGGTTCCGCTTCATTTCCAGGTGCCCCCCACCGACCGTAACGCCGGCGCTCGACGTTCTTATCCGTCAGAACCAGTCCATTCAGCTGTGCCAGCCACTTCCATTGGCGGGTGGTACACTTGAGAGTGTTATCCAGTTCGTACAATAAGGGGCTTGTTCCGAGGGTGGTAAGGCGTTGGACGTTGGCGCACCACGTCGGGTTGGCCGACAGGACTTCGGGAAGTGCGGAACTGTCACCCAACAGGATCAGGTGTTTGGGATCGCCTGACATGAAATTACCCGCCGTATAGTCCGTGACGCTGATCGCAAGCCATTCCGTGTCGTTCCAGATGTGGATCAGCGGTTCCGTGGCCCCGGGAACGGTGTTGTAGGCCACCAGGCCCACATCCTTGATTTGGGCGATCTGGTTGGCCAGTTGCACCATGCGGCGACGTGCGGGCATCACAATGATGGTGGACGGCGTGGCCACTCCGGCGAAAATATCCAGAGCCGCCACGGCCAGAAGC
>JBAXWO010000284.1:0-4102 GCA_037128375.1 bacterium | reverse complement strand
CCTGAAGGAAGCCGTTGCCATTGACATCAACGACTTCAAGATTTACGAGCGTCGGCGCGGTCTCGCCCCCCTGCTGGTCTTCTTCAAACAGTCGGTCTGGAAACTGCTTAAGTTCTACACTTACCGGCTGTGGTCACAGCAAAACCAGGTCAATGGGCTCCTCTTGTCGGCTGCTGAGGAAATAGACCGGAAATACCGCGACAAGATCAGGGCGCTGGAAGACCGTATCGCCGCACTGGAATCCCGGCAGCCTCCCACACCATGACGCCCCCGCCGCCACGCGTCGCGTTTCTGTCACCTCGTTTCGCCGACGGCCCCACCGTCGGGGGCGCTGAGACCCTGTTGCGGCGCCTGGCGGAGCGAACGGCGCGCGCGGGCAACCAGGTGGATTTCCTGACCACATGTGCCGTCAATCATTTCACCTGGGCCAACGAACTGCCGACGGGTGAGCGCAAGGTGGGGACGCTAACGGTCCGGTACTTCCCAGTGGACGAACAACGCGACGCACACGCCTTTCATCAGATCCAAAACCGGATCAGCCAGTTCGCCGATGTCTCGCGGAACGATGAACTTCTCTGGCACCGGAACAACGTCAACAGTTCCGCGCTGTACGAGTTCCTGCGGACGGAAGGCCACCGCTATGACCGGATCATCATGGGGCCTTATTTATTCGGGCTTATCTACTTCGCCGCCCGAATTCATCCTTCCCGCACCGTACTCCTGCCCTGCCTGCATGATGAATGCTTCGCCTACCTGAAGACCATTCGCGAACTGTTCATGGGCGTCTCCGGCCTGATTTTCAACACCGAGGCCGAACGGGACCTCGCGGCCCGCCTTTACGGAATCGACCCCGCGCACGCCCATGTGGTCGGCATGGGACTCGATGCGTTTCCGACGGATCCGCAGGATTTCCGGAAACGTCACAAACTGGACGACACGCCCTTCCTGATCTATTGCGGACGGCGGGAACCGCTCAAGGGAACGCCCATCCTCCTGGATTATCTTGATGTGTTCCGCCAGCGGACCGCCCGTCCGGTCGACCTGGTGCTCACCGGAAGTGGCCCTTTTGATCCCCCGCCCGCACTGGCACCCCACATTCACGACCTCGGGTTTGTCGACGAAGACGAAAAACATTCCGCCATGGCGGCGGCGACGGCCTTCTGCCACCCCTCGGTCAACGAAAGCCTCAGCATTGTCATTCTGGAGTCCTGGCTGGCCGGCACACCCGTGCTGGTGCATGCGGGCGGCACCGTGATGCCCGACCACTGCCGTCGCGCCAATGGCGGACTGTGGTTTCGGAACTATCCTGAATTCGAAGAAGCCCTGATGCTCTTGCTGACCCATACCGAGGTTCGGACGCAACTGGCGAAAGGGGGTCGTCAATACGTGCTGAACCACTATGGATGGGAGCAGGTGGATGAACGGCTCTTTGCCGCACTGGCTTCACACCCGGCGGCAACGACCTAGGCGTTTTTCGCCGTCTCCGAGGTGCTGTCCAGTACCTCGGCTATCCTTGACAGCGCCCGGCCGGCGTTTTCGAGTTCCTTGGCGATGACTTCGAAGCGCAAGGCGTTTTCGGCGCGAAGCTTCTCTAATTTGTCACGACGGACCACCAAATCATTGACGTCGGCCTCAAGTTGCAGAACACGGTCCTGCGAGGCCGAAAGCACTTCCCGCATGTGAATGATCCGGACGGCCTTGTCCTGATCGGAACTGTCGATGTCGAAAATCTCCATGCCCTCTGGAATCGGAACCTGAAGCTTGTTTGAGCAGTCCGGGCATGTGATGGTCAACCCCGCGCCCCTGCAATCGATCGCCAAACTTTTGGAACAAAAGGGGCAATCAAAAACGATATCAGAGTCACGAATCTCGTTCTGATCTGTATTTTCCTTGGACATGATGCCTCCCTCCTGCGCTAGGCGGCTTATACCACAATCCCGAAGCAACTAGCTACTGCAATTATCCACTCGGCAATTATCCACTGCTTCTGCAAATACGGCATCACCATTCGCCCGGCAATAGGTCGTCTAATGCGCAGTGACGATGATTTGCGGGACTATTCCGGCACCCGCCCTGAACACATTCGTGATAGCCGGAACGACCCACACCTCCAGGGGCTTCCGATCAGGGACAAACACCGCAGCTCCGTTGGTGATCGCGGCGACAACCTTTACCCCCTCCTCCATCCCCAATACAAACAAGGACGTCGAAAGCGCGTCAGCTTCGGCAGCTGTCGCCGCCAACACGGTCACTCCTGCCATCCCTTCCACCGGAAATCCGGTTCGCGGATCAATAATATGCGCATACCGCTTGCCTTCGATCACCACAAATCGCTCGTAGTTCCCTGAGGTGGCCACCGCTACCCCATCCTCAAGGTCCACCTTCCCGATGATCTGGGCCTGCTGGAAAGGATTCCGAACGCCAATCTGCCATGGACGCGTCGACTCCGGGCGCCCAAAGCACCGCATGTTCCCCCCCAGGTTAATCAGGAAGTTGCGCGCGCCCCGGCGACGCAGTTCGTCGCAACACACATCCACGGCATAGCCCTTGGCGATCCCCCCCAGGTCCACAACCATATTCGTTGCCTCCAGGCATACCTCACCACCCTGAAGTCGGATCCGGCTGTAGCCAACTCTCCGGAGGGCCTCCTCAATGCGATCCCTCGAAACCCGTTCTGCCGGTGTCTGCCCCCCGCTGAAACCCCACATTTTAACCAGCGGCCCGACGGTGACATCGAAAGCCCCTCCGGTGAGCGTGCCAAATCGCAACGCCAATTCGAGGTTGGCCTGCAAATGCCGGCCGGCCCGAACGGGCCCCGGGCCCGAACGGGCATCCAGGCGGCAGAGTTCGCTGTCCGTGCGAAACAGACTCAACGGGGAATCATTTTCGAGCATTTTTTCCTCGCATATTCGGGCATCCCCCGCGACCGGCGGCCCTTCTCCCCCCCCCGCCACAACCGAGGCATAGGTACCCATCACCGCGAAACCTTCCTCCTGTGTCGCCGCACGCCGGCACCCTCCACCCAGGAGAATGGCGACCATGGTCATGGCCGCAACGGTTATCCGCACCTGTTTCATGGCTGCCCGTTACCCGTGGCACGGCTTGCCTCGGGAACCTCGCGCAAAGCTTGCAACCGCGCACGCTGGGAGACCTCCGCCCAAGCCTGACGATCCGCTTCCGTCTCACCCGAACCTGACAGGGAAATCAGGGCCTCCCAGTGAAGTCTGGCCAGGCGCCCGAAGCCTGCGCCGATTTCGGAGTTCCCCAACGCGTTCCACATGAACCCGCGGGTCAGCATGCCCTCGACAAGGTTCTGCCCTGCCTGCCGATCGACCCCCTTGAGCCGGATTGACAATTCCTGACGCACCGCTGTCTCCAGGGTCGCCCCCCCCCCCGAACCCGACGCACGGGCCAGAACCGCCATTGCCTCCGCCGCCTCGGTTTCACGCTTGAACGCATACAGCCACACCATCGCCTCGCGCACAAACTGCTCGCCCACCAGCCTGGTCAGTGGTGCCGCGAAAACGCCTTCCTGTTCACACCGGCGCACCCCCTTCACCGCAATGTCGAGCCGGGGCCCGCGAAGATAGAGCCTGGCGGATGGATCGAAGAACAACGCTCCCCCTCGAACCATCTCGATCAGGGATGCCCAGACAAGCCGGTTGCACCAGGGGGAATCGGGCTTCTGGAACGGCCTGCCCCGCAACGCCCAATAGAGCGCATGCGATTCCGGAAGCCGCCAATCAAGGGGACCGTAGGTTTCATCCGCCTGCGCCAGGATATCCGGCAGCAAACCGGCGGACGCCAGCCGCAAGATCGTTCCGGCGTCACGCCTAACTGCCACTGCCTCCCCTTTACCCGCCCCCATCAGGAGGGTCATTTCACTAGCAAAGCTTGCCCGGTAATAGAGTTGCGCAGGATCCCATTGACCGGCCACCTTGTCGGCATAGAGCCACCCCAGTTCCCAATACAACCTGGGATCGGAAGGATTGGCGGCAATACCCTCGTCCCGCAGCAACCTGATTCCATTGTTAACCCAGCGCCACCGGTCGGCCGGATCGGGGAAAAGAGCGGTTATGTTGTAGGCCAGATTCCAGGCATG
>JBAXWO010000283.1:0-4151 GCA_037128375.1 bacterium | reverse complement strand
GCATGGGTTGCGGCGGATGGCACGCTCAGGAATGTCGCGATCCTGCCGTCGCGCGAGACTCCTGCTTATCTCGATTACCTGCACTCCTGGTTGGGCCGACTTTCAGGAAGGAACCTTTTCGGCCCAGACCCTCTGAAAGACGTGGATGCTGTTACCGGTGCAACCTTGACGTCCGCCGCCGTTCTGCAAATACTCCGAAAATCCGGCCCGGCTTTCGCCGGAGAAGTCCTGGGCAGGGACCTCGTCCCCTCGGCACCGGTGCCCCACCCTCGTCAGCTTCACCGGGAGAGTCTCTGGCTGGTGGCCGTTACGGCGGCCGCCCTTGTCCTGCGCAGGAAACCTTCCCGCCTGCCGAGACGCGGGTTCCTCCTGTTGATCGTGCTGGGATCCGGATGCCTGCTCAACGCGCAGTACTCACTGGCCCATGTCTTTTCGCTTCTAGGACTCAACCCGCCGCCCGTCGGCTTGAATACAGCCTTTCTTCTCGTCGTGGGGGTCCCGCTGATCGTGGCGCTCTTCGGCAACATTTACTGCGGTTACCTGTGCCCCTTTGGAGCGCTGCAGGAGCTTATCGGAGACCTGCGTCCGGCTTGTCTGCGTACCGACCCCGACAAGAGTGCCTGGGGCCGGGGCCGAGTTGTGAAGTATGTCCTGCTGGCCGTCCTCACCCTGCTGTTCGGTACAACATTCCGGCCTGTGTTGGCGTCGGGCGATCCGCTGATCACCGTTTTTGCGGAAGGCAGGAGTCTTGTCGTCCTTTGCTTCGCCATGCTGCTTTTGGGGTTGGCTTTCTTTTACCCGCGGTTCTGGTGCAGGTGCCTCTGCCCCGCCGGCGCCTTCCTGGCCTTGCTCAACGGGGTTCGTCTTTTCAAACGGTTCGCGCCGTCCGTCGTCCCGCAGTCCTGTCAGTTCGGCGTGAGGGATCGCCGGGAACTGGATTGTTTGTGTTGCGACCGTTGCCGCCGGCCCGGGCCCCGGGAAGAGGAGGTGCCCGCAGGGACCGCAAGCGGGGCGGCTTCGCGGCAGGTCAACACCTGGCTGCTGGCGGCCGCCATTGCGCTGGCCTGCCTGGTCACGATCCGGTCCGTTTCGATGTGGAGCGGGGAACGTTCGGCCAGGCATACCGGGGGAATGGTGTCCAGGGGAATGGGGGCACGCCCTGTGGATCTGAAACGACTTCAGTCCCTCATCGAACAGAACCGGCTTTCCAGTCGGGAGGCACGCTTCTACCAACCCGCACCCCGGGAACCGGGTTCTCCGTAGCATCCGTGCACCGCCCGGGAACTCCCCGGGCACGGCGCCCATCCGAAACCGGTGCTACGGGCTGCCCGTGTGGCAGGTGTTGCAGCGCTCGGTCTTCCAGTCGTCACCGATATCCTCGGGATGCTGGAATTCCAGGCCTGACGACGTGAACTCGCTTAGCGTCTTGCCCGGCCCCTGGGCCAGTATCGTGTGGCACACGTTGCAGTCCTTCGAGATCCGCTTGCCAGAATCGCTGACGTGCTGACCGTCGTGACAGCGGAAACACCCGGGCGAGATCCTGTGCCCCACATGGTTGGGGTACGCTTCCCAGCGAACCTTCATCTCGGGAAAGAAATTGGCACTATACATGGCCTGGAGTTCGCGGATGGTCGCCTCGACGCGCGGATCGCCCGGGTGTTTCGACCGGATCTCACGATCGATGGCGGCGAGAGCCTCCTCCCGTGTCTTGTACAGGGCGGCCAGCAGGGCGGCGCTTTCCTTCTTGATTGAAGGGATGGAATCGTCAATGCGACCGGCGGACAGAGCCATGTCGAGCAACTCGTTGGGAGAGCGGAACTGGTGGCTCGGGCGGTTGTGGCAGTCGATGCAGTCCATGCGGCGCACGGGCAAGGCGGCGACCTGCTCATCGGAGAGGCGGGCCTTCTTGTCCTCGGTGCGGTACACCGTCACCTTGCCAAGCTGATCGGTCACGCGGATCCAGGGAATCTCGAGACGTTTGCGGTCTGATGCGACGTACTCGACGGTGTTGACGCCCTCCATATGCCAATGGATACCCCGGATTGGCCCGTGGGCGGGGTTACCGCCGCCGATGTTGATCAACATCTTGATGGTCCAGGGCGAGTTCTTCTCGTCGGTCTTATAGTACGTCCAGGTCCGCAGCACGGCGCCGAAAAACTTCGTGGGCCAGTGGCAGGCCAGGCAGGTTTCCTTGGCCGGGCGCAGGCTTTCCACGGGGGTTTCGATCGGGCGGTGATACTTGTTGAATAAGACGGAATAGACCTGGTACAAGCCGGAGAGCTTGGCCTTGACGAACCATTCCGCGCCGGGACCGATATGGCACTCCGTACAGGAGGAGCCGGCATGGGGCGACTGCTGAAACGCGGTGTATTCCGGGTCCATCACCTGGTGGCAGATCTGGCCGCAGAATCGCGTGGACTCGGTGAAGTGGTAGGTGCGGTAGGAGGCCACGGCGGAAACCACAACGAACACGCCAGCCAGCACTCCAAACAGCGCCATGCGCGACAGCGTCCGGCGGTCACCGAGATCGATTGTCGGCAGACGGGGCACGTAGCCCTGGCGTTGTGTACGGCGCCACGTCCAGAGCAGGCCCAACAGCACCAGCAATCCCGAGCCGGCAATAAAACCCGGAACCAGAAGATAAACAAAGATGCCGAAATAGGGCGAAAGATTCTCTTTCGCGGCATCGATGATCATCAGCACCGTGCCCGTGGTGATCGCGAAGGCTCCCAGCAGAATGCCGGTCAGACTGACCCAGTTCCTAAGCAGACCGATCACCCTGATCTTTTCATTCTTACCCGTCATCTGCTCCATAAACCCCCTTTTTCCCATTTCGTTATGTCATGTCGCCGCAGCCGTGAATAAGAACCCGGGATGCGTTGGGGCCGTCGCCCCCGTGCAGAAAAAACGCCGGAACAATAGCGGATTGGCTTCAGCAACGCAACGCGAATACCGGCTTTCATAGAGTGCCACGCCGTGGTACAAGCCCACGCGTTTGTTCCATGGATCCATCTATACGGCATGGTTTCACTGTTTCCCGACGTGGATGCAAGAGGTGCCCGCCCCTCCGGCCTGCCAGTGCCCGGATTTTCCCCCGCTCTTCTCCAACAGTCGCAGGGGGCCGATCACCATGCCTTTTCCGGCAGACTTGCACATGTCATACACGGTCAGGGCGGCGACGGCTACGGCCGTCAGGGCCTCCATCTCCACACCGGTTGAGGCACGGCACGCGACGGTCGACTCGATGCGTAGCACGCCCCCTTTCAGCGCGAGGTCCACCCGAACCACATCCAGGGGAATGGGGTGACACAAAGGGATGAGCTCATGAGTCCGCTTACTCGCCATGATTCCGGCGATTCTCGCCGTCTCCAGCACGTTGCCCTTGGCCACGCTGCCGGTTCTTTTCAGCAGGCGTGCGATGCGCTCGCCCAGGTGAACGTGCGCTTCAGCGCGCGCCATCCGCCGCGTCGCCGCCTTCTCCCCCATGTCCACCATGCGCACCTCGCCGCCGGGCGCAACGTGCGTCAGCGCGGCCATCTTAGGTTCCAGTCTCTTCTTCATGTGCGTTGATCCTTGCCTGCCTTGCTCAGGGGCCCTTCAGCCCCAGGTCATACCTTCGAGACGCGTGGACTACAACCGTTCCGACAATGAGGCCGATCAGGAAACCGTTGGGCAGGCCCGCCGCAATAATCCCCGTGAGCAGGGCGACGAACAGGTCAAGCCGGG
Source organism: bacterium (assembly GCA_037128375.1). Classification (GTDB taxonomy): domain Bacteria; phylum Verrucomicrobiota; class Kiritimatiellia; order CAIKKV01; family CAITUY01; genus CAMBRF01. Next base: position 425 of record JBAXWO010000283.1, on the reverse strand, counting down.
AGCCTGTCGTGTCTCCCATCAAACACATCAGCGTGAGCCCCTCAAACAAAAGGATCACCCCGAGAATCGGCAACGGAAAAATCCCGACGACCCCCGCAAAACCGCCGCTGAAGCAGAGGCCGACGGCAAGAAAGGCCAGGCCGTAGAGGATGACCGATCCGCCTGTCCTGGCGCCGAACGCGTAGTGGCCCGCAAGTCCCCCGGAGCCATGACACACGGGGACGCCGCTGAGGAAAGGCGCCGCCATGTTCATCAGCGAATAGGTCAGCCCGATGCGGACCGGAGTGACGCGACGCGCGGGAAACAGATCGTGGGTCATCTGCGATGTCGCATAGATCGAATTTCCCAGCGACAGAGGAATCTGTGGCAGCGCGAGGATCAGGAAGCCCTGGAGAATGTCGCTCCACAGGGGAACGTGAAGGCGT
>JBAXWO010000282.1:0-4174 GCA_037128375.1 bacterium | reverse complement strand
CTGGCGGCGTTTTACTCGGTCCGGGTTGTCTCTTACACGTTCATGTCCAATCACTATAACAGCCATCAGACTCGTACCAAACGGTCAACAGTCGCCTGATCACGCCTGAAACCGTCGCGTCCGAGAAACCGCCTTCCGAAAACAGAGGAATCATTCCAAAAACTTTCCAAAGCCTACTGATCCCCGCTGCATCCTGACGCTGTTTCTCTGGCCCCTTCACTTGTTGCCTCATTTCTCAGGAACACGGGCGAAACGAATTAATACGCCTTGACTTAGCACTGCGGATTGCCGCATAATTCACGTGCCACAGGAAATTCCGTCACGTGCGAGGCCCTATGACGCTTCTCGCGGGGCTGGATAATTCGGGGGCACGGAACTTGTTTGAGAATGTGTTATGGACCGTCACGCATATACTGACTTCCTTTTGCCGCGCTCGTCTTTTCTGAACGGCATAGGGAGCGTCATAAACATCCGTGGGCAGGCATTTTCGTACAATGCGTCTGAATCGCCCACCCATGCGGATTTTCGCGCCATTCAGTCGGACTGGCAGGTTATCGGTGATGATCTCCGCGAGGCCATGAATGGCGTTGTTGAAGAAACTGACCAGCCTGTTGCAAAGGCATAACGCAGTGTGTCGCGAGACACTTTATGGCTAAGACCGAAAACGCCACTCCCGGAGATTCTCCTACCAAAGCGGTACAGGCACCAAAGGGTTCTGTGCGGGAAACTGCAAATGCGGGCGAACTGCTCAAGATCGTTGAGCGTAATGCGCCCGATGTGCTTTCCGGTGTCCCCAAGGATCGCCGTGAAAAACTTGTCAGCGCGGTGGCCGCGTATGTTGTATCTAAAACACACTGTGGACCTTTGCCGCCACCCGAGGACCTTGCGGTTTACGATCAGAATATACCGGGTGGTGCAGACCGAATCATGAAGATGGCGGAGAAACAGTCTGATCATCGCATTGCAATTGAGACGCGCGTCATTGGTTCTCAACAACGACAAAGTGGGCTTGGACAGATTTTCGGACTTGTGATTGCCGTCTTCGGCATCTCATCTGGTGCTTATGTGGCTCTTCAAGGGCATGACGCCGTAGGTGGCGTCATTGCTGGCACAACGGTTGTCAGCCTCGTATATGCCTTCGTCTCCGGACAAAGGGCACAACGACGCGATTTGGAACGCAAGGCTGGCAAGTGAGGTTTTCGAAATCGAAATCGCTATCGCTATCGGGGTCGAATTCCTTGTTATCTCGTCGATTTCGGTCCCGATACCGATTTGGATCCCGATATATAGCGTGTGTCTACTACGTTAAGGGATTCTTCTGATCCTGATCATAATCCTAATCGTAATCATAATCCATTCTCCATCAGGAGATTAAGATCAAGATTAGGATTAGGATTAAGATTACGATTAAGATGGCCGTAGCCCCTTAACTTAGCGCCATTCACGTCCCTTGCGGGCTTGTACGCGGCGTGACGCCGCTCATCCGTCAGTCGCCTGTTTTTGCGCCTTCCCGCTGGCGAAAAGGGCTTCGAAAGTGGATTTGACGATGGCCTCGGGCACGGGCGCGTTCGCCAACTGCCGGAACTGGGACGGATACCAGCGTCTGGTCCCTGCTTGCCGGCTGATTGCAAGCGTGCCGCGCAGCGGCTTCAGGACGCAGTAGAGGTACTGGTGCCCTTCGGCAACCCGGGAGATATAGCTTGCCGCGCAATGTTCCTGTTCCCACCCTTCGCGGGCGATCGCCTCCACCGTTTTGAGCGGTCGGATCCATTCGGTGCCGGGAAACGGCGGCAGAGGCAGCCGTTTGTACGACACCCCCTTTCGCATCCGAAGAACCCAGGCGATGCGCCACCCCAGGTCGCGGTGCAACGCTTTCAACGCCTCCAGTGACCTGAACAGAACCGGGCACCGCTCCCAGTTGACGGCCTCGCACATGCGCATCGTGTCGTAAAGTAGTTCTTTCGGAGCCTGTTGGAACAGAGGGTAATCTTGCGGCTCGATCACGCACAGGTCCAGCAGCAGACGCGGGGTCAGATGCGGGCGCACCCGCTTGCTGGTGACCAAGCGCAGCACGATGTCGTTGATCCGGGGCAGGTGCTGCAGAAGGACCAGACAGGCGGGGTCGGGCAGGTGCTCACGCAGCCAGAGGAGGCGCGGGACGGTCAGGGCGTCGGGGCTGATCTTGGCCAGTAGCCGCCGGACACTCTCCGTGGCGGGAAATCCGAGCCATTTCAGGATCACGCGCTGCTTGCGATTGATCAGGCTGCGGGCTGCCCGCACGGGCCACTGCACCGCCGGTTTGTGGAAGGCCCAGTTGCTGGCGAGTGCGAAGAGGAGCGCGGGGTTGCTGTGGCTCAGATCTATGGCACCGGGACAGCGAGCGAAGAGGCCCAGCAGGTGCCAGCGCCGCTCGGAGTAGCAGCGCAGTTCGGCGCGAACCGGCTCCGGGATGGGGCTGAGAAAGCGGTGCACGGCCAGCCGTTCCTCGTACTGGCCATAGTTGCGCACGGCATCGTAGTCGTTGTTCGGTGGCTCGGATTCGGTCTGGACATCGTACTCGGGGAACTCATCGTTCAGAAGGGCGTCGACCAGTGCGGCGCCAGTCTTTGCGTGCCCCGGAAAATCGTAGAGATGGGCCGGGAGTTCAGGCGGTTTGTCGTACTCCGCGTTGCCAACATAGCTTGAAAACAAACGGTCAGCCTGATTGCGCGAGGCGTGCCAGCCACGAGTCAGATTTTTGATCCAGGCCCGCGGGTCGGGCCAGGATTTGAACACGAGCATGGAATCGTCGGAAAAGTAGTAGAACTTGCCGTTCTTAAAGGCGACGCCGTAGCGGCTGAAACGATAATGGGGCGTGTCGGACATGGCTACTCTTTGCGCAGAATGGTCTTTGCGCCTGCATGCAGCTTGCGGAGCGCGCTCCAATAGCCCAACTCGGCGAAAAAGGGCTTCAACTCGTCCCAGGAGACCAGGGTGTCCACGACGCCCGCGCAACCGGGAAAAACGCTATAGGGCGACAAATACCAGCGGATGCCTTTCGGTTCGATCATGAAATTGGCGGTGTCGAAGAACCGGTCGGATGGCTTGTAGTTGGGTTCGGGGTCGAACGGCTTTACGTCCACCTCAGCGCAGGCTTTGTTGACGATGTGCGCGTACAGCGCGGAGAAGCGGTTGGTGGCGATCAGATCGCTTGCGCTGAGGGGGCGGCCCGACGCGAGCGAGAGCACCCGGGCAATCACAAAAGAGTGACAGCCATTGCCCCCTTCATTGTGAAGGCCGTTCATCTTGTAGCCGATGTAGCCGTCGGTGACAAAAAGTACGTTCAGATAGGCGTGGAAATCGAGCGCCCGCGCGCAATGCGAGTCCTCGGGCTCTTTGACCATATCGGCAGCCCTGCGGAAGAGGTGGATTTGCGCGTAGTCCAGACGCGCGGCAACCACCCCGCCTTCATCTTGGCCAGAGTCTTCGGACAGCAAGCCAAACGTGTCCGCACAGATCTGTTTGTGGACGGCCGTCATCACGACGGGCGGAATGTGGGTTGCGCGGTCGATCCAGTCGATTGCCCATTCAGCGTTAATTCCGAGTGTCCCGAACGAGGATGAGATCTTTCCTTTGCACGTCGTGAGCGTAACTGCCTGCGGCTCGGCCGAGAGCAGAGGCGGCACGGCGGCAAGAACGACCGCACAGGCGGAGAAGATCCAACGCCTGTAATCCGTGCGCGGCCGCCCGTTGGGATAGGCGGCAGGATGGATGGATGCTTTACAAAAAACGGATGTGTGCGTCACGGGAGACCTCTTTCCTGTCAACTCATGTAAGCGTCATGATGATCTGTGGGTAGGTGTTCTCGGTAGTCAGGACAAACTCTCGCTTGGTGAACCCGCGGGCGAACGTCATCACGTCGAACACCGCCTTGAGCCTGCCGCTTATCTCATATACGCCGTCCATGACACACCTCAATTACTGTTGGTTGTTTCGTAGGCTGCTGCTGATATTGCAACCGATGTTTGCTGCATTCCGATGCTGTTACGCGTTGGTTACTCACTCTTTCACGCGTTCTCAGCAGTGATCCCAATTCGTTCATTGTCGAGCGAACAATGCAGCACCGTCTTCCCGTCGGTGGCACCATCCGCGATCATCTGCGTAACTGGAATCTCCACCTGCTCCTGAATGACAC
>JBAXWO010000281.1:0-4192 GCA_037128375.1 bacterium | reverse complement strand
CATTGCAAATAGAAAATGGGGCTGCCGGAGGGTCCGTCCCGAATGGCGCTAAGTTAAGGGGCTATGGCCTTCTTAATCGTAATCTTAATCCTAATCCTAATCTTGATCTCAAGTCTCCTGGTGGAGAATGGATTACGATTACGATTATGATCGGAAGCATCGCTTAACTTAGCGCCATTCAGGTCCGTCCCTTGTGAGGTTCCACCTTGTGAGGTTCCCAGTCGCTCAGAACAAGGATTCCGTCTGCGTAAAGGGGAGCAGCCGGCATCCCTGGAACTGCTGCTCGGCCTCCCCGGCATAGACAACCGCGCCGGGCTTGATGCGTGGGTCGAGCGCCTCGAAGGTCTTGAGCCGTTTGATGAACTCCGGGTTGAACGTGCGTGCGGCTTTGATCTCGATGGGGGTCAGTTCGCGATGCTCAGATTTGATCAGGTCAATCTCAAAGCCGCGCTGGTCGCGGAAGAAGTAAAGATCCGCATCCCGTCCGGCGTTGTAACGGGCTTTCAAAGCTTCGATCACCACCATGTTCTCGAACAGGTTTCCCATCAGCGGATCACGCGCCACCTGCTCCGACGTCCGAATCTCCAGCAGGTAGGCCGCCAAGCCCGGTTCCGTGAAGTAGAGTTTGGGCGATTTAATGAAGCGCTTGCCGAAATTCTCGTAATAGGGCGGCAGCCGAAAGACCACAAACGAAGCTTCCAGTACCGCGAGCCACTCGTTGAGCGTGGTGCTACTCACGCCGACTTCGCCGCCCAACGCATGGAGATTGACGACCTGACCGATCCGACCGGCCAGCAGTTTGATGAACAATTCGAAGGTGTGCAGATTGCGGATGTGGATCAGTTGTCGCATATCCCGTTCGACATAGGTCTCGAAGTAGTTTCGGTACAGCGAATCGGACGGAATATCTTCCTGATAGCGACGCGGCAGGAAACCGTTGTGCAGATAGACATCGCGGTCCAGCCGGAAACCGGCGTCCGTGAGTTCGCCGATGGACAGCGGTAGCAGTTTCAGCACGGCGGTCCGGCCGGCCAGCGATTGCGCGATGGAGGCACGGAGGTTCAATTGCTGCGACCCTGTCAGAACATACCGCCCTTTTCGGTCCGGATGTTCGTCAACCAAGACCTGAATGGTGCTCAGCAAGTCAGGGACACGCTGAATCTCGTCCACGATCACCGGTTCTGGAAAACGCCGAAGAAACTCCTTGGGGTCACCCTGGGCCATGGCACGGAGTTCCGGATCTTCCAGATTGGCATAGGCGTAATTGGGGAAAATGGCTTTGGCCAGCGTGGTCTTGCCGGACTGGCGGGGGCCGGTCAGCGTGACCACCGGGTAGAGTGCGGCCGCCGCCCGCAAGGATTTTTCCATTCTTCTCGGAATCATCGTTCTATACCTCGATTGGAACTTGCGCGACAGGAATAAGATAGAATGGCTGCGGTGTTTTTTCAAGTATAAGTTTAAAACAAACCATTCGTGCGTTTTTGCCAGCCGCACGGACAACCACTGCAGGCTCATTGCAGAAGGAAGATGTGTTCTGGTACGCTGACTCTTTATGCAAACCATGACAGACGCGGAATTGTTGGAGGCATACTCGTCCCGGCAGGACGAGCCCTTCGGCGGTGCTCAAGGTGAAGCAGCCTTCGGCGAGTTGATGGGGCGGCACGGTGCGATGGTGTACCGGGCATGTCTTCGTCTGCTGAAGGATTCTCACGAGGCTGAGGATGCTTCGCAGGCGGTCTTCGTGGTCCTGGCGCGGAAGGCGGGTAAGTTGCGGAAGGGCAACTTGTCCTCTTGGCTCTACCGGGTGGCGCATCTCGTGGCGGCGGAAATGGTGAGAAAACGTATGCACCGAGTCAGTCGCGAGAGTGCTTGCGTCCGGGAAGAGGATATCCACGTTGGCGCCAACGTGATCTCAATCGATCCGGTTGCCGAGCCCATGACGGTGTTCGGCGAGGTTGACGAGGCGCTGCTGAGTCTGCCCGAACGCTACCGCGAGGCCGTCATTCTGCGTTACTTGCAGAATCACAGCCTGGAAGATGCGGCCCGGTTGGCCGGTTGCGCAGTCGGTGCGTTGAAGTGGCGCGCGAGCCAGGGGATCGAGATGCTTCGATCCACGTTAACCAAGCGCGGCGTCGCACTCGGCGGCGCGGCCCTAGCCGGCCTGCTCGCCTCCGAAGCCTCGGCAGCGGTACCGGAAACACTCCTTCCTTCCATCCTGGCGACCGTGAAAACTGCCGTGGCGACAACCGCCACGGCCACGGGCGCCTCATCCACAGCAGCAGTGCTGGCGAAGGGAGCGATGAAGGCCATGTTCATAGCAAAAGTCAAGATAGTGGCGTTGGTTATGGCGGCGGCGATTGCGGTGGGCGGCGCGGGCGTGACGGCGGCGGTGGCGGTAGCAGAGAAGTCGCGAAATGCGAAGGCCCCCAACCAGCAGATCGTGTCAGACAAGGCCATTCATCCTGTTCAATCGGCAATCACGGATGCTCCCCTGGAAGCGGAAGATCTTGCGCGGGCGCTCGGCTTGGGGTACTGGGCCTTCAGTATTCAACCAGTAACGAACGGATATCGGGGGTTCGCGCTTTCACTTGGCTGGCACAAGGAAGGACGCGCCGAACACTCGTATTTGAAGGATTTTGGTGTCCAGTTCAATGACGATTCGTACAAGAAGGTTCCGCAGGTACGAGTCGTCTTCCAAAACACTGGAGCAAAACAAGAGTGCATCGTCCATTTCTTCGACCAAGACTGGTATAGAACCACTGCCGACTGGTCCGGTGCGGACCTGCGCCGAAATCTCTATATCAACCGTGAACCGAGCATGGACGATAAAGGGCGTGTGGTCCTGGCCTTTGAATTGCCGCCAGGATGCGACATCCCAAATGCGAAACTTCGCTCCGCGGATGGCGCATATCGGGCGTTGGTGCTATCAGTGGACAATCGCAACGAACTGCAACCGACTCAGTTCAAGCCAGATATGTCCAGACTGCCGTCAACTCGATTGGCCCGTCTTCTGGACGAGAATTTGGCGCACACGACGCTTCGTATCGAGGGTGCTGACAAATGGTGGGGAAGACTGGCGTATTACGCCAAAGGCAAAAAGATGCCAGTGGGATCAAGTTTCAGTGGGTCGAAGGAGCGCATGACGTTTCTCGTCCGCGAAGGCAAGCAGGAATTCAGTACTGTTGTGACTTCGCCCCTGACTTCCTTCGGCACCTCGATATCGCGGAATTCAAGCATCATTGAGGAGAAGATGGATAATCGAGCAGAAAACAAGGAAAGAGATTGGTACATGGGTGTAGGAGGCGTATTGGGCACCGTCGATCAGAGGATGCGCTTTACGGAACCGGACGAGCAAGGTCGAATCGTCCTGCGCAGTATATCATTCGTGGAGTCGTCAGAGAAAACAAGACTGTCGCCAGAGAAAACCGATGAGGCGCTGGTGTTGCAGTTGGGAACCGGGGAGAACGGCCAGATTCCCCTCAAACGCGGGCAAGTTTATCTCGAGGAAACCCAAGACAAGGACTTGCTGCCCGCCTTGAGTGCCTACCTCAATACCTATCTTCATCTCCAGCCGCTGCGTGTCTTTAACCTTGCCCCGCCAGCAACACCCAGTTTCTGCCGGATTTCGCGCTATGTTGAAGGCAAACGTGAACAGACACTGGCGGAAGCGCTGCTCGATCCGGCGGATATGGGTGATCCATGGCGATTTGCCGTTTTTCAGAAAGAAAATGCGGATCATCGGCGCATCGAAGGTGTCGTGTTGGCGAATCACATAACAATCCCGTTCCGCGTGGATTGCGCGGAGCAGCGGTATCTGGTTGCACAGAACAGAAATGTGCTTCCCCGGGCGCTTGATGGCTCCGGTCGCCTGCTGCTTGGCTGCTTGGTCAAGGCGGATGGCGCTGGAGTAATCGATGCGATGCCTGATGATGTCAGCATTGCCAACGCACCGGAGGCGTTGGTGTTAGAACTTGCGGAGCAATGATCGAAACCAGCCGTTCCCTCACCCCATCCAGGACAAGGCGACCGGAACCTTCTCGTCGCTTGCTATGATCCGCCCTGTCCGCCGCGGTCTTGGCACAGGCGGATCAATCGGATGTTTCGGCGGGCGTGTCAGAGCGGCGATTATTAAGCGAGGTTCGCCCCTCACGCAAACGCGGACAGGAAGCGGGCGGCGGGGATGACCCGGATG
>JBAXWO010000280.1:0-4221 GCA_037128375.1 bacterium | reverse complement strand
CATGTAAGCTTACCCGCGCGAAAGGAGATACTGCATGAAGAGAATTGGACCACTGTGGATTGCCAGCAGCCTGCTCTTGGCGGCCGGGATAACATTCGCCGCGGGAACGACCATCATGAGCGTTCAGATTCGCAAGGCGGACCTCCGGGACACCCCCTCGTTTCTGGGCAAGATTGTGGCAGGACTCGGCTACGGCGACAAGGTCACCGTGGACCGGCCCCAGGGCGCCTGGATGCGGGTCACCGCCTCCGGTCAAGCCGGCTGGATCCATTCCTCCGCACTGACCACCAAGACCATCGTGATGAAGGCCGGCGATGGCGCCCAAACCGCCGCCTCCTCCGGAGAGATGGCCCTCGCCGGAAAAGGATTCAACTCTGATGTCGAAGCGAAGTTCAAGGCCAGCCATAAGGACATTAATTTTGCGCCCGTAGATCGAATGGAAAAGATCAAAGTCCCCACGGCAATCCTTCAGGAGTTCGCCAACGCGGGCGGGCTGAAAATGTCGGAAGGAGGCGCCCAATGAAAAAGCTTCTTCTCCCTCTGCTGTGTGCCGGCCTGCTCGTCGCCGGTTGCGGAACCCTAAGCAAGGTTGCCGAGATGGGCACGGCGGTCGCCGTGGCCGCCGGCACGATCACCACCGACCAGGCCCAGTCCATTAACAAGAGTGTCCAGGCCGTCGACAAGGTCTTCGAAGACATCACCCCCGAGCAGGAGTATTACATCGGGCGCACGGTGGCAGCCACCATCCTGTCCCAGGACAAGCCGTTCGATAATCAGGCGGCCACAGACTACCTGAACACGATCGGCCAGTATCTGGCCCTGTGCTCAACCCGGCCGGAAACGTTTGGCGGTTACCACTTCCTCATTATGGATACCGCCGAAATCAATGCCTTTGCGGCACCGGGCGGATTCATCCTCGTGTCGCGCGGCATGTTAAAGTGCTGCCGCAGCGAGGAAGCCGTAGCCGCGGTGCTGGCCCACGAAATTGCCCATGTGGAGAACCATCACGGCCTCAAAGCCATCGACAAGAGCCGCCTGACCTCCGCCGCCACCATTCTGGCAACCGAGTCCGCGAAAAGTCTGGGCGGGCAGGAACTTGCCGAATTGACGAAAACCTTTGAAAACTCCATCTCCGATATCACCGGCACTATGGTCAACAAGGGGTATTCCCGGCAGTATGAGTCCCAGGCTGACAAAGGCGCCGTCACCACTCTGCGACGCGCAGGCTACGATCCTGAGGGGTTGGTCTCCATGCTCACGGAAATGGGCGGGCATCTCAAGCCGGGCGGTAAGGATTTTTCAAAAACCCACCCGGACCCGAAAGAGCGTATTTTAGAAGTGAAGAAACTGATGGGGACCGTCCCAGGCCCCGCTCCATCCCCCGTCCGCAATCAACGGTTTATCGACGCCATGAAGGGCGTCTGATCCGGGCATCATGTCGAAACGCATCCTCCAGGGTATCGGCATCGGCCTCGCCGCCGCTGCCATCGCACTTACCCTGTGGGGCATCCGGCCGCCTTGGATGGTACGCGCTGAGGCCGTGACCTGGGATTGGCGGGCAGAACTTCTTTCCAAAGCCGGGCCGGCTACAGATCAGATCCGCCTGATCTTCCTCGATCAATATAGTCTCGATTGGGGCAAGGAACGCGGCTGGTCCTGGCCCTGGCCGCGCCAAGTCTATGCCCCCGTCCTGGATTTCTGCCGGCGCGGCGGTGCTAAAGCCGTCGCCTTCGACATCATCTTCAGTGAGCCGTCCGGCCTGGGCGTGGAGGATGATGCCCTCTTGGGAAACGCCATCGCCTCGAACCGTGTCTTTGTGGGCGCTGTCTTTGTCGGGGGGGAAAAGGGCGGACAGTCCAACTGGCCGTCTGATCTACCCCCGTCCCCCCTCCGTCTTGCCGCCACGACACCCGGCTCTTTGCCCATCCCGGCCTTTCCGCGCGCTTCTTTCCCTATCCCGGAAGTCGCGGGCAACGCCGCCCTCCTGGCAACCGTATTCGGCAACCCTGACGGAGACGGGATCTATCGCCGCCTTCGCCCCTTCAGCTTATTCGACGGCCAAGCCGTCCCGTCGCTGGGACTAGGCGCTTACCTGACCTCCCGCACCAACCGGTCGCTCACCCTCTCCCCTTCCACCATCACGGTTGATTCGCATTCCCTCCCCCTCGATACCGAGGGCCGCGTCATCCTGCGGTACCGTGGTCCCTCACAAACCCATAAAACGGTCAACGTGGCCGCCGTCATTGAGTCTGAACTCAGCCTGCAGGAAGGCCGGAAGCCCATCATCGATCCTGAATTCTTCAAGGACACCTATGTTTTCTTCGGATTCACCGCGCCCGGCCTGTTCGACCTGAAATCTTCGCCCGTAGGCCCGGTGTATCCCGGCGTGGAGATCCACGCCACATTCCTGGATAACCTTCTGGCCGCGGATTTCATGAGAGACGCCTCAACGGCGCAGGTGGCACTGTGGACGGTCCTCCTGGCCATCGCGGGCGCCATCGCCACTCGGCTCGGCCGGTCGGCGTGGCAGAACATCCTCGTCATGATGATCCTCCTGCCGATTCCGTTGTTGATCGGCCTGTACGCCTATACCCGGGGGATCTGGTTTCCGATCGTCGCGCCCTTCAGTGCCATTGCCCCCGCCTTGGTCGGCGCACTGGCGGTCAATTTCGCCACCGAAGGCCGGCAGAAGCGCTTCATCAAGGGCGCCTTCAAACAGTACCTGAGCCCGGTGGTCATTGAGGAGCTTGTCCAGCATCCTGAACGTCTGAGACTCGGCGGCGAGACGCGTGAACTATCCATATTCTTTTCAGACGTGCGTGGGTTCACCGGCATCTCAGAGCGACTGACGCCCCAGCAACTGACCACGCTGCTGAACGACTACCTGACCGCGATGACCGACATCATTTACAAGCACGGCGGCACCGTGGATAAGTACGAGGGCGATGCCATCATTGCCTTTTGGAACGCCCCCCTGGCCCAACCTGACCACGCGCTGCGCGCCGTTCAGGCAGCCCTGGAGTGTCAGGATAAACTCGCCGAATTGCGCCCCGTCTTCGAACGCCAGGTTCAAGCGGAACTCCACCAGCGAATCGGATTGAACAGCGGGCCCGTGGTGGTCGGAAACATGGGATCGCGCCAGCGGTTCAATTACACCTTCCTGGGCGACGCGGGCAATCTGGCCGCACGGCTCGAAGGGATCAATAAGCAGTTTGGATCCTCGATCCTGATCTCCGAAAGCACGCGGCGACAATTGGGCGATGCCCTTGCCGTTCGCGAGATTTCGCTGGTGCAGGTGGTCGGCCGGAGGGAGCCTGTCCGCGTATTCGAGCCCCTTTCCGCCCACGTCGCGGCGGACCAACGCGAGCGGTTCGAATCCTTCGGGCACGCCCTGACCGCCTATTATGCGGGCCACTTCGACGAGGCACTCGCCCTGTTTACGGCGACTGAAGCACAGGATCCGGTCTCAGCCGCCTATGTGCAACGTTGCCGCGTTCTCGCGGCACACCCGCCCGCTGAATGGAATGGAATCTGGAGCATGACGGAGAAATGAGGAACCCATGAAGACCCGCCACATCAAGCAACTGACCCTTTTGGGCCACAGCACCACACGTTACCCCGATTCGCCCGATACGGCCAAACTGGAGGCCTTCCCAAACGCCTACCGTAAACGAAACTACTGGGTCCGCTTCGATTGTCCCGAGTTTACCAGCCGGTGCCCCATAACCAATCAGCCCGATTTCGGGCACATCCTGATCGAGTATGTTCCGGACCGGCAGTGCCTCGAAAGCAAGGCCCTGAAGCTCTACCTGTTCTCGTTCAGGAATCACAACACCTTCCACGAGGAGGTGGTCAACCGGATTCTGGACGACATCGTGAAAGCCATCAAGCCGCGTCAGATCAAGGTGTCCGGAAAATTCAACCCGCGCGGGGGCATCTCCATCACGGCAGAAGCGCAGTGGCCGGAAGCCTAGGGGACCGTCCTACCTCGGAATCAGCCGTCCACATCCCTGGCATTTGAGAACCGACGTAATCCCGGTGACCGATCCGCTGAAGTCAACATCCTCACAGTGCCTGAGTTCCGCGCCGCAAGATGGACAGGCCATCTTGCGTGCCTGCTGACTGGCCTGCGCGATCTCCGCTTCCAACCCTTCGATCACGTCGCAAGCCCGGTCAAACTGATCCTCGGGGACGTGCACCTCGGTGATCTCCATCCCCTCC